>CAILXB010000194.1 GCA_903838025.1 uncultured Chlorobiaceae bacterium | reverse complement strand
TCATTGACCCTGAATACCACTATGAGGCGGTCAATGTAGAAGTGCAGGAGAGCAATGTCAACTCCCTCCTCTGGTGGATGCGCCACACTATTTCAACGGCCCACCGTTATAAATCGCTCAGCCGTGGTACCATTGAGTTCCTTGAGGTGAGCAACCCCAAGGTGCTGATTTTTATCCGCCAGTTTGAGGATGAGACCATTCTCAGCGTCATCAACCTTTCACGGAATGCACAGGCGGTGACGATTGATCTTTCCCGTTTTGACGGATTTGTGCCCGAAGAGGTCTTCAGCCTGAACCGTTTTCCGAAAATCAGGAAAACTCCCTACATGGTCTCTCTTGGTGCCTACGGTTACTTCTGGCTGAAGCTGGTCAAGGATACCGAGAATGCCGACACCCGTCCTTTCCTTGAGAGCTCTTTTGCCACACCCTTGCGCTGGCAAAATCTTTTTGGCGGCAAAATCCGCGAACGGCTTGAAATGGAGATTTTGCCACAGTACTACAATGCGAGTCGTTGGTTTGGCGGCAAGGCACGCAACATCATGCGCATCTCCATTATCGACACCATTCCGGTTGAAGGGATGGCCAACGCAAAGCTGCTGGTGACGGAAGTTCGCTACTCAAGTGGTGAAAACGAGCGCTATCAACTGCCAGTCTGTTTTTCATTGCTTTCCACGATAAACCCTTCGGATGACAATTTCTACAAGCGCGTTATTGCAAGGGTGACCGTTGGCGATGATGAGGGCTATTTGTGTGATGCAACCTTCGATAGCCGTTTCCTGAACCACCTTTACCAGCTTGTTACTGGCAAGGAGACCTGGCAGGGCAAGGCGGGCCTTGTTTCGGGCCTGAAGTCGATGAAGCTCGATGCCATTACTGAAAAAACGTCCGGTCAGGAGTCGGAGCCTCGCCTTATGGGTGTTGAACAGACCAATACCTCAATTCGCTTCCACAATGACCTCTGTATGAAGCTCTACCGCCGCATTGAAGTGGGAGTTTCTCCCGAGGTGGAGATGTGCAGCGCCCTGAGCGATCATACTTCATTTAAAAATCTGCCTGACTACCTTGGTTCGCTGAACTATGAGCAGAGTCGCACCAGTCGCTATTCGCTCGGCATTTTGCAGCATTACGTGAAAAACGAAGGGGACGCATGGCAACTTTCGCTTGGGTATGTACAGCGCTATTATGATGATCTTCTTGCTCGAATCACAACAGGGATTGAACTCCCTCCGCTACCTGGCCTGAGTGGCGATTCTGTGCAACTTCCCGCCATCATGCACGAACTGGTTGGTGAGGTCTATCTTGGCATGATTGAAAAGCTGGCTGAAAGGACGGCTGAAATGCACCTCTCTCTGGCCTCGCTCGACAGCGATCCGGCATTTGCACCGGAAGCCTTCACCACGCTCTATCAGCGCTCTATTTACCAGGCAATGTGCGAGCAGGTGAAACGCGCAGTCATTCTCATACGTGAAATCATGCCGAAAATGACGCCGGAGCAGCAGCAGCTTGCCACTCTTTTTGTGCAGAAGCAGAAACAGATTTTGCAGCAGTTTGATCCTGTCAGGGTTGAAAAAATTGACACGCTTAAAATCCGTATTCATGGCGACTATCACCTTGGTCAAGTGCTCTATTCCGGCAAAGACTTTGTGATTATTGATTTTGAGGGAGAGCCTTCTCGTCCTCTCTCCGAGCGTAAAATCAAACGCTCGGTTTTCCGCGACATTTCAGGCATGCTCCGCTCTTTCGACTACGCGGCCTTCAGTGTGCTGCAGCAGGGTAACTCCGTCCTTCGTCCTGAAGAGCGGCTTGCTCTTGAGCCCTGGGCCGATCGCTGGAGTTTCTACGTGGGCCAGCACTTTATTGACGCTTATTTTGCAAAGACGCGAGGCAGTGATATTGTTCCGGCAGAACCGAAACAGCGAGAACATCTGATGCGCGCCTACTTGATGAACAAGGCGGTCTACGAGCTCAATTACGAGCTGAACAACCGTCCTGACTGGGCTTCCATACCGCTCAGGGGCATTTTGAAGATTCTGGAGTCTTGACTCAGACTCTACAGTCATCGGTGCGCGGGAAGTATCTGCTTCGTTTACCCGCGCACACTGGCCCAGCCCCGCTTCTTGCGGGGTTTCATGGTTTCGGCCAAACCGCCGAAGATGAGTTTCGCCTGCTGTGTGCCATTCCCGGCTCGGAGCGCTGGTTTTGCTGCGCCATTGAGGCGTTGCACTCCGTCTGTACCACGGCGGGCAACTGCGGTGCCAGTTGGATGAGCAGCCGTGACCGTGAGCATCAGATTGAAGAGAATGTGCACTATGTTGATGGAGTGATTGAGCGTATCAAGGCTCTGTATGAGGTGAATGAAAGTCTCTCTTTTCACGGCTATTCGCAGGGTACCGGAATGGCTTCACGTGCAGCCCTGCTTGGCCGTCACAGGGCAGAGTATCTCATGCTTCTCGGTGGCGATATTCCGCCGGAACTCTCCGTCAGTGAGCGTATGGGCAGGGTGCACCTCGCCCGTGGCAGTCGCGACCGGATTTACTCAAGGGAGCGCCATGAGCAGGATTCTGCAAGGCTTCGGGAGGGTGCGGTGCCCTTTGTTGTCAGTGAGTTCATGGGTGGGCACCGTGTCAATGAAGCATATCTGAAAGCTGCGGGGGAGTTTTTGGAAGGAGAGCTATCGCCCCTTCGCCTTGTTCCATAGCAGGTCGAGCTCTTCGGGGGTGTACTCCTGCCAGTTGAGGCCGGATGCCTGTACGCTCTCTTCAATGTGGCGAAAGCGACCCATGAACTTGTTGGTGGCTTTGCGGAGAGCATCTTCGGGATTGGCGCCGATGAAGCGGCTGTAGTTGACGAGGGTAAAGAGCAGATCGCCGAACTCCTCCTCCTGCTCCTCTTTGCTTGCGGCCTCTTTCAGCTCCCTGATCTCTTCGGCAAGTTTGTCGAGCACCCCTTCGTCGCTTGGCCAGTCGAAGCCGACACCGGCCACTTTTTTCTGCACACGGTAGGCGCGCAACAGCTCCGACATTGCGTTTGGTACTCCGTCGAGCATACTTTTGCGTCCCTCCTTGAGCTTGATGGTCTCCCAGTTTTGCAGCACCGCCTCTTCTGTTTCTGCAATGACCTCCCCGAAAACATGGGGGTGACGGCTGATGAGCTTCTGGCAGAGCGCTTCAAAAACGTCGGAAAAGGAGAAGCTTTTTCGCTCTTCGCCGAGCAAAACCTGAAAGGCGAGATGCAGAAAGAGGTCACCGCACTCTTTTTTGAGTTCGCTCTCATCCTGCTGGTCGATGGCGTGAATCAGTTCGTAGCTCTCTTCGAGCAGCAGGTGGGCCAGCGACTCCGCAGTCTGCTTGCGGTCCCAGGGGCACTCCTGGCGCAGAACCTTGACAAGATTCAGGGTGCGCTCAAACTGCTCCACAAGGGTTCTCTCCCTCTCCGCCACAATACCCGCTTTCAACTGTTCGATTGTTCTCTCTTCTCCCATCGCATCAATCCTCTTTTCTTTGGTTTCGCCCTCCAACTGTGGCTGAAGTTACTCTTTCTTGCCGCTATTTCCGTATACTTGCCGAAAGGGTTCATGAAGCCGACCTCTATAATTTTGATATCAGAGAGCTATGCCAGCGCCCATCATCCAGCCAGAACAGGGATACCCGATTGCCGCCATTGCCACACCGGTTGGTGTTGGCGCCCTTGCCGTTGTCCGTATCAGCGGCAGCGGGATTTTCGATATTGCCCGGAAGGTCTTTCGCAAAAAAAATAACCCGGCCTTCCATTTTGCACAATCAAAAGGGTTTCGGGCCCATTTTGGCACCGTGCACGACAGCGAAGGGCTCATTGACGAGGTTGTAGTACTGCTTTTTCGTGCACCCCATTCGTTCACAAAGGAGGACATGGTTGAGTTCAGTTGCCACGGCGGGCCGGTTGTGGTGAAGCATATCCTGAAGGTACTGCTCGACAAGGGGTGCCGGCTGGCTGAACCCGGAGAGTTTACCCGGCGGGCTTTTCTTAACGGGCGCATAGACCT
>CAILXB010000193.1 GCA_903838025.1 uncultured Chlorobiaceae bacterium | reverse complement strand
TCTCTACCATCCTGCGGCCAGAACGGCGGGGCTCATTCGCTCAGTGCTGCTCGCATTCACCGGTATTGCTGCGCCGATGATTGCCGAACTGCATACGGGGAGGCAGAACGAGGAGATCGGGCGGATCTACAAGATGGTGACGCGCTGGATTGTCACGGTGGTTCTTCCGCCAGCCATCCTCTTCATGGTGCTTCCCGAAGCGGTGCTCTCGGTCTTCGGTGCCCGCTTTGCTGCCGGCGGCGCTGTTGCGCTGCTGCTCTTGACGGTGGCCTCCTTTCTGCAAGCTACTTTCGGTCTCTCGGCTACGGTACTCGCTATGACCGGCCATGCGCGGCTCAGCCTCTTCAACGCCCTTGGTACCCTCGGCTTGCAGGTGGTGCTGAACCTGCTCCTGATTCCATCAATGGGTTTAAATGGAGCCGCCCTTGCCTCCCTGCTGCTCTTTTTGATGCTCTCTGCGCTCCGCCTTGTTGAAATTCGCCGTATCCTGAAGATTCACCCTTTCGGCCGTGCGCTCTGGAAACCCCTTACAGCAGGCTTTTCGGCAGCCCTGCTCCTCATGGCCATGCGCCCGTGGTTGCTCACCCTGCCACCCTTTGCCGGGCTGGCGGCGGGAGCGCTCCTCTCTCTTTGCAGCTTTACGGCATTGATGCTCCTCCTGAAGTTGGAAGAGGAGGAGAGAGAGATTATCTTGAAGCACCTGCCATTTCTTGATAAAAAACCAAAGCCATAACACTGTGCAGAAAAAGATTCTTCCGTTACTCACCCTTTTTGGCGGCTACCTCCTTCTGGTGCTGCTGCTCTTTTATCCGCTTGTCTTTCAGTCGAATACCCTTCTTGCCCCCGATTCGCTCATTCCTCAGGCTTCAACCCTTGCGCTCGACAAGCTTCAGGCCCAAACCGGAGTCTACCCGCTCTGGCAGCCCTGGCTCTTTTCAGGGATGCCGACCGTCGAGGCATTCAGCTATCTCAGCGGCCTCTATTACCCCAACGTTGTGTTCAATTTTTTCCATACCGACGGCATTGTGTTGCAACTGCTTCATCTCGCCTTTGCCGGGTTGGGAGTTTTTTTCTTTCTTCGCCAGTATGGTCTCGCCACCCTTGCCGCCTTTTTTGGCGGAGCGGTGTTTATGCTCAACCCCTATATGACCGCCATGCTGGTGCATGGTCACGGAAGCCAGCTCATGACGGTGGCCTATATGCCCTGGATGCTCTGGGCCACCATGCGCCTTTTTGAGCGAGGCAGGCTGCTTGATGCGGGGATACTTGCGCTTCTTGCCGGGTTTCAGTTGCAGCGCTCACATGTGCAGATTGCTTACTATTCGTGGATGCTTGTGCTGTTGCTGGCTGTTGTGTTGTTTGTTTTTAAGCGCGGGTTTGCGGCAAAAGGAGTAGGTGTTTCAGGGATGCCTGCGGTTGTGCCGGGCGGTGATGGGGGTGTTCATGGGGATGGGCGTGCAGGCGATGCGGGTGGACGCGCAGGTGGTGATGGGGACGAGGGCGCTCATGGTTTTGGGGGCGTTGAAGAGGGCAGCCACAAGGGCGGCCCCTACGGGATGGTTTGGAGGTTTTTGTTGTTGGTTTTGGCGATGGGTTGCGGAGTTGCAATGTCGGCTTCGATTTATCTGCCAGCCTCTGAATATGCGGCATATTCAGTGAGGGGGATGGCGGCAGAGGGTGGCGGCTCAGCTTGGGAGTACGCGACACTTTGGTCGATGCACCCTCTGGAATTGCTCACGTTTCTTGTGCCGGGAGTTTTTGGATTTGGTGGAGTAACCTACTGGGGCTTCATGCCCTTTACCGATTTTCCTCACTATGCAGGAATTGTGGTGCTGCTGCTTGCTCTTGCTGGCGTCGTTATGCGCAGAAAAAAGCTATTGACCTGGTATTTTACTGGCGGTTTGCTGCTTGCCCTGCTCCTCTCATTCGGCAGCTTTTTCAGCCCGATGTTTGATTTCTTCTACTATTTCGCCCCCCTTTTCAGCCGCTTCAGGGTGCCCTCAATGGCGCTTGTCATGGTTTACCTGCTCCTCTCCTTTCTTGCTGCGGCAGGACTCCATGAACTTCTTCAACGGCTTCAGCGCAAGCCAGAGCGTCAGCACCTGCTGAAACCGCTCAGGAATGGAGCGCTGATTCTTGCTGTCACGCTTCTTCTCTTTCTTGCCTTTGAATCGCCGCTTGAGAGCTTTTTTCGCTCAATCTTTCCCGAGCCACGGGTTGGAAGTTTTGACCTCGCCTTCATGATCAACAAGGTGCGCTGGGAGAGCCTGACAGGAAGTTTCTGGACACTTTTGCTGGTGCTCTCTTTCTCGGCAGGAGTACTCTGGCTCACCATCAAGGAGAAGCTCTCCGTTAACATTTCTGCTTTGCTGCTAATTCTTTTTGCGCTTGGCGATCTGCTTTGGATGGATGTGCAGATTGTCTACCCCTCTGCCAGCTCCCTGCGCCCGTCGCTCTATGCCGAGAGTCGCAAGATAGAGCCCGCTTTTCAGCCCGACGACATCACCCGCTACCTTGCCGCACAGAGAGGGCCCTTCAGGATCTACCCCGCCGGAGAGTTGTTTACGGAGAACAAGTTTGCCCTCTTTGGTCTTGAGTCTGTCGGCGGCTATCATCCCGCTAAATTAAAGATATACGAAGAGTTTCTTGCAAAAACAGGGGACCTCGCAAGCCTCAATGTCATGCGGATGCTCAATGTCGGTTATATCATCACCTCTCAACCCATCGAGCACCCGGCATTTGAGCTGGTCAAAACCGGCATCCTGCAATTGGCAAGCGGCCCGGTTACCGCCTCTGTTTACCGGCTTCAGCATACCGTTCCAAGAGCATGGTTCGCCGGGCGGGTTATTGGCGTAAACAGCAATGAAGAGCTCTTTACCCGAATTCTTGATGATCAGGCTCCTGCCGGTGTTGCATACATTGACGGTTCACAATGGAGAGGAGCCAGAACGTTCGCTGCGGCGACGGTCACCTCACTTGATGCAAAAGCGGAGTCGATGGTTGTGAAGGTTGCAGCGCCCGGCGAATCATTTCTTGTGGTTAGCGAGCTTTATTATCCCCTGCGGTGGAAGGTGAAGATCGACGGCAGGGAAGCCTCAATGGTGAAGGTGAACGGTTTGCTGCGCGGTGTTGTCGTTCCAGCAGGCAGCAGGGAAGTCCGGTTCTCTTACGACCGAAGCGGCTTTGAAACCGGGCGGTGGATATCGCTCGGAGCTTTTGGTGTGGCGCTGCTGATGGTGGCGGGGGGAGTTATTGGCAGGCGGTTTCAGCAGAAATAATTGAGCTTTTACGGTAGTTTTTTGCCAATCAGATCATACTATAGTGCCCCCGATCTGCTGAGAGCCACAACTCGTTGCTGAATCCCGGGCTCTCTACGCCACCGTTGTATTAAAAGCGCCGCATATCGCAGACAAGTTTTTCTTGTTGGATGTTTTTTGAGTGCTCAGTATCTTGAGTAAAATTACTCAATAGGTTGAGCAAAAAGCAATGATTATCGAGCGCTCTCAAAAGAAACTGCTGACACAACGGATCGAATCAGAACCCCGTCACTTCATTCAGGTGCTTTACGGCCCGCGTCAAGTTGGTAAAACCACGCTGGCATTGCAGTTTATGGAGTCCACAAAACTTCCGGTTCATTTTGCTTCTGCTGATCTTGTTGCATCCGGGCAAGTGAGCTGGATTAGCCAGCAATGGGAGGCGGCACGTATCAAGCTTCGGCAATCAGAAGAGAAGCAAGCGGTGCTCATCATCGACGAAATCCAGAAAATCGGCAACTGGAGCGAAGCGGTAAAGAGGGAATGGGACAGCGACACCGCACAACGGCAATCACTCAAGGTGGTTCTGCTGGGTTCATCCCGGCTGTTATTGCAGCAAGGGTTGACGGAATCACTTGCTGGCCGATTTGAAACCATCTTCATCGGGCACTGGTCGTATCGTGAAATGAAAGAGGCCTTTGACTTTACCCCCGACCAGCATGTCTGGTTTGGAGGCTATCCGGGCGCGGCAACACTGATCAACGATGAAGAGCGGTGGAGACGCTACATCACCGATTCACTTATCGAAACAAGCATCTCAAAAGATATTCTGATGCTGACTCGTGTTGACAAGCCAGCCCTGATGAAGCGGCTCTTTGAACTTGGATGTGGCTATTCGGGCCAGATTCTCTCCTATACAAAAATCCTTGGCCAATTGCAGGACGCAGGTAACACAACAACACTTGCCCACTATTTGCGCCTGCTCGATACCGCCGGGTTACTCGGTGGACTGGAAAAGTACAGCCCTGAAATGGTGAGGCGTAGAGCGTCCATCCCGAAATTTCAGGTGCATAATACCGCTCTCGTCAGTGCACAGCAGCAGTACTCTTTTCAGGAGATTGCCACAAACCCGTCGCAATGGGGCCGATGGGTTGAGTCAGCAATTGGTGCCCATCTCCTCAATCATACCCGCACCGATGCAATCAACCTCTTTTACTGGCGTCAGGGGAACCATGAGGTGGATTTCGTGCTGGAACACAAAGGAAAAGTGATTGGCCTTGAAGTCAAAAGTGGCCATACCGAGCATGCTTCCGGCATGGCAGCATTTGAGCAACAGTGCAAGCCGTACAAGGTGCTACTGATCGGAAACTCGGGGATTCCGTGGCAGGAGTTTCTTGAACTGGAACCTTTGGAGCTGTTTGCGTGAGTGAGGCGTAGCCCGTATCCATATTATAGAAAAAAGTTGAGGTAGAGTTGCTCACAAAGGTTCAGAAGAGGGGAAACAGCTTCGAGAAAAAGATGACTCCTTGTAGCTACATTTTTTTTTTCATTACGATCAGTAAAAAACCGTTTTTTTTGATAAAATATTGTAGACTTGATGATGGATGGTCAAAAATAAGGGATAAACCAGGAGTTTTGATTTGAATTGAAGTACATTACTTGTAAAAAATTACAGCTCTATGAATTCGCTTTCTTCTTTGGATGTCGAGTCTGAACTCAGTTATGCTTATATACACGCTGTGGCTGCACATGCTGGTATGGAGTGCTGTGCAAAGGGGCGTCACTCTGACAATAGAGGGGTGGATGCGGAAATTAGCGGATGGGGTTTAAATACGGGAACCTATAAAACTACAGCTACAATCCATATTCAGCTCAAGGCAACCATTGACGAGCCAGCCAAAGACAAAGATGGTCGCCTGTCATATTTTATGAAAGATATACATCGGTACGATGATCTGCGTTCCGATCGTTATCAGGTTCCTCGAATTCTTGTAGTGCTTTTTTTGCCACGAGAAAGAGATTCGTGGCTCAAGATAACC
>CAILXB010000192.1 GCA_903838025.1 uncultured Chlorobiaceae bacterium | reverse complement strand
TGTGTTGTTTGTGTTGTGTTATGATTATTATATGTTTTATCATTGGTGCTAGTGGTTAGGGTATTTGTTCTTTATAAGAACCCAATTATGACGTTTACAAGCAAATTTATAGACAGTTTCTATTTTTTTCTTGATAGCATAAATAACTTTTTGTAAATAATTTTTTTATTTTTGACGCGTCACCATTTATCGACTACATGATTTGGTAAATATGAATCTTGTTTGAGTAAAATTCTACCGGTGTCAGCTTGCCTAATGAGCTTTTAGAATGAATCGAATTGTAGTTCGCTTGCAATAACTTCCAGAGCATATCCCTGCGGACATTAGGGCATTCCTTTCTGAGCTTGTTGTTTCCTTCATCCTGATGTCACTGATCTGGTTTTCGTCAGCATGATCGGTTCAGTTTGTTACTGATATGATATATCATTATTTATCACGAAGCATAGGGAACTGCGTGTGTTGTACTTGCTGTTGAGTTGCCATCAACAACAAAAGCGGTATCAAACTTTTTCTCCACCCACCCTTTCTGATACAGTTCCGAATCGATTCCCTCTGAAATCTTCGACTTTCGACCTCCGGGAGTTGTTAAAAATGTTTTGCACAGCCGAAACCGGCCTAACACATCGCAAATATCCGATAGTTCGTCAGGAAAATCACTGGCAAGAATAGCAGAGGCATGCCGCCACTCATGAATTTCATAGCCATCTTTGATAATGTCAGGTAAGGCTTGAATAGTCATGATGGCAAAATTGATTACTGAGTACCGGGTTGGGAAAATGAAACAACGGACGGGATCAATTTACGAATCTTCTGCGTTGGTTGAACAATATTTTAACTCCGGGGTAAGAAAAAGCAGAAGACCACCACCCTCAAGGAGCTGCGGTTTCATCCGAATACCGACAAGCACGACTTTGACTTCAAGACCGCTCATCTTGAAGAGTTTCTGCGCAAAGGCAACCGCGTCAGGGCCACCATCGTTTTTCTGGGACGCTCCATTATCTACAAGGATAAGGGGCTGGAGCTGGCCGAGCGCCTGACCGAGCGGCTGAGCGTGGTGAGCACCCGTGACGGTGATCCAAAGTTTGAGGGTAAAAAGCTCTTTGTCTATTTCGAGCCCGACAAGAAGAAGATCGACGCTTATGATCGCATCAGGGCAAAAACGAACCAGCCACCGGCAGCGCCGCTTGCGCCTCTGGCTCCTGAGGATCTGATAGAAGAGGAGTAATCACAGGAATTTGAACCATTTTTATATCAAAAAATAAAGGACGATCATGCCTAAAATGAAATCCCACCGTGGAGCATGCAAACGGTTTAAGACGACAGCATCCGGAAAAATCAAGCGTGAGCGCATGAATGGATCGCACAACCTTGAGAAGAAGAACAGAAAGCGCTCACGCAGGCTCCACCAGAGCGCTCTGCTTTTGGGATTGAAGGCGAAGCAGATCAAGCGGATGATTCAGGCTTAAATTTTTAACATTAACTCGACACAACGATGCCTAAAGCAAATAACGCCGTTGCCTCAAAAGCACGGAGAAAAAGAGTCTTAAAAAAAGCCAAAGGGTTCTGGGGATCACGCGGCAATATTCTGACCGTCGTCAAGCACGCGGTCGATAAAGC
>CAILXB010000191.1 GCA_903838025.1 uncultured Chlorobiaceae bacterium | reverse complement strand
GAGGCCGAGAACAACAACCTGCAAGCGTTAAATAGAAAGTTTCTGGAAAGCGTCGCAAGAATTTCCTGGCTTAATATGCTTGACCAGAGCATAACCATGCCTCCCGATGGTCACCCGTATTATTCTTTTTTCAAGGCAATAGATTCCCTGCGATCAGACCTTATCGAAAAAGAACGAGAACAAGAGAACGAAGTTCAACTGCTTAAAAAAGACTTTGAACATCGAATAACCCAACTGGTTATAAAAATGAATGCACAAGCGGAGGTAAACAACAAATCCGCTGGCGAAAGAGAGAAAGAAATAGCCGATCTTACAAAAAGAATCAAGACCCAGGAGATGGAACTGGCAAGAGTTTCGACAGTCATTGCTGACAAAAAAAGAGGAGTGCGCAACCTTCTTGAAAAGATATCCTCAGTTGACATTGATCCCGGCGTAAAAAGAGCTCTGACCAATTCGTGCTTGAGCCTTATCGAGAAGGAAGTAATCGAAAAACAACTGAACAGAGAGACCACTGAGTCCGATTCGATTTTTTTATCCAAACTGCAGAAAAAATTTCCCAACCTTAACCAGCGAGAATTGAGAATCAGCCTGCTGGTCAAGTTGAACTATGGCACCACGGAGATTGCCAGTTCCATCGGTTTATCAACCAGAGGAATGGAAAGCATACGCTACAGAATTCATAAAAAGTTGGGCCTTGGGAAACACCAGTCAATCAAGACCTTTCTCTCAGAACTCGATATAACAGAACACACTCTATAACACCTCAAGTCCCTTTGAAACAACCGAAATCATAATCCTGCCACACAGGCCGTCATACACCTCTCCGTCCATGTGCATGACATCCGGATTCTCAAGCATCACCTCCACCGCCTTCGCTTTACAGTATATAACCTGTGGGTCAGTGATATGGATCCCAAAGAGATATTTATACACATAGCGAAAAAATTCATGTTTTGGCACTGCCTTGAGAATACAGACATCAAGCAATCCGTCTGACAACTCGGCGTCTGGAGCTATCCTGAATTTTCCCCCCTCAATTTTTCCGTTTAAAACCGAAAAGGCAAAAACAGGCTCGTGAAGCTCCAGAAAAGAGTCCTCCAGAGTAATCTTAATACCCATGGTCAAGGGCTTATAATCAAAAAGCACGCGAAAAAGAGCATAAACGTAACCAAGCTCTCCTTTTAACCAACTCGTCCGTTTAACACTCTTTGCAACGCGTCCGGTAAAACCGATACCAAGAGAATTGATAAAAAACCGATGATCAGTATCATAAGAAACGCTCCCAATATCAACGCTTCTGTTTTTCGCCTCAAATAAATGAGTGATGCCTGAGTGCAAACTGTTTTGGGGATGCAATGTTTTGATAAAATCGTTTGCGGAACCAAGAGGTACAATCCCGATCGTTACACCTTCTCCAGCAACAGCATTGACCACGTCATGAAGCGTTCCATCTCCTCCGCACGCAATAATACAAATGCCCTCCCTTTTCTCGGAACGGGCAATATCTCCCGCATGACCAGCATAAGTTGTCGTGAACAGTGCAGAGTCTGTCCTACCTGATACCTGTGCTTTAAGCCATTCTGCCTTGCGGGAAGCACGACCCTTATCAGCTGCAGGATTAAAAATAAAAATGTAACGCAAAAAGTTATTCATCATGCTGTAAACTGAAAAAACACGCTCCATAAATAAAGTGACTATACAGTAATTGCGACGTCAAAGTAGTCCTGCAATGAATTTATTCCAGAAAAAAATGACAAATCACATCCAAAAAAAAATTTACCAAAGTATAAAAGAAAGAAAAAAAGTGTTTTCACGCAGAATTACGAATATTTTT
>CAILXB010000190.1 GCA_903838025.1 uncultured Chlorobiaceae bacterium | reverse complement strand
TGGAGGCAATGAAAACCAATCCGGCACTGAATATCGCCGTTCTCTCCAAAGTCTATCCTAACCGTTCCCATACCTCTGCGGCTCAGGGCGGAGCCAATGCTGCGCTCGCCAATAAGGCCAAGGATGATACGGTTGAGATGCATATTTTTGATACCATCAAGGGGAGTGATTACCTCGCTGATCAGGATGCTGTTGATGTGCTTTGTTCTGAAGCGCCCAAAATCATCCGTGAACTTGAAAATATGGGGACGCCGTGGTCAAGGATGGAAGACAACACTATTGCGCAGAGACCTTTCGGCGGAGCCGGTCGTCCACGCTGTTGCTACTGTTCGGATAAAACCGGTCATACCATTTTGCAGACGCTTTATGAACAGTGTCTGAAAAAAGGGGTGATTTTTTTCAATGAGTATTTTGCCCTGAACCTTTCGGTCAATGGAAGTCGTTCGAACGGTCTCATTGCCATGAATATGAAGAGCGGCAAGGTCGAAGCGTTTCCGGCAAGAACGGTTATTCTTGCTACCGGGGGCTATGCCAAAATGTACTGGAACCGTTCAAGCAATGCTGCGGGTAATACTGGTGACGGTCAGGCCATTGCCTATCGGGCGGGCATACCAATGAAAGACATGGAGTTTGTACAGTTTCATCCCACAGGCTTGAGAAAGAGCGGTCTGCTTGTCACTGAAGGGGCAAGGGGAGAGGGTGGCTACCTCGTCAACCGAGATGGTGAGCGATTCATGGCAAGGTATGCGAAAGAGAAGATGGAGCTTGGTCCGAGGGATCTGGTTTCACGCTCGATTGAAACGGAAATTCTTCAGGGAAGGGGGTTCGACAGCCCGGCAGGTACTTATGTCCATCTTGATCTTACCCATCTTGGGGCGGATCTCATCAAGTCGCGTTTGCCCCAGATACGCGAAATGGCGATGAACTTTGAGGGTGTTGACCCCATAGAGGAACCTATTCCGGTCAAGCCGACCGCCCATTACTCCATGGGAGGAATCGATACTGATAACCAGACACGAACGGTCATGGAGGGCGTTTATGCTGCGGGTGAGTGCGCCTGTGTTTCGGTTCATGGAGCAAATCGTCTTGGAGGAAATTCTTTGCTTGACATCCTTGTCTTTGGTCGTATTGCTGGTCATACGGCGGCTGAAGAGGCGGGAAAGTTTTCGCCAGGCAGGATAACTGATGTTGAGCTTGCAGCACAGTTTGAAGAGATCAGGGGTGGAATGCACGCTTCCGGTCGCTATGAGCGGTATGGAGAGTTGCGTGAAGAGCTTGGCAAGACGCTGGCGCTCAACGTTGGTATTTTCAGGGAGTCTTCTCTGTTGCAGAAAGGGATCGCTGATCTTGCGGAGCTCAAGGATCGCTTCAAAAAAGTACGTATATCTGACAGCAGTGATGTTTTCAATACCAACCTCATGCAGGTGCTTGAATTGAAAAATATGCTGGATCTGGCTGAAACTGTTGCTGCCGGAGCCTATGCCCGTCAGGAAAGCCGGGGCTCTCATACCCGGATAGACTTCCCTGTACGGGATGATGTGAACTGGCACAAGCATACACTGGCGACTCAGGTCAAGGGTAACGTCACCCTTACTGAAAAGCCGGTAACAATGGGACGTTATGAACTCCAGGAAAGAACTTATTAACTATTTTGCTTATGACGGTGTCAACAGATCAGCATAAAGAGGGGAAAAAAGAGGTTACCTTTCGGGATTTCCGCTTTAATCCACAGGTCG
>CAILXB010000189.1 GCA_903838025.1 uncultured Chlorobiaceae bacterium | reverse complement strand
AGTTGAGCAAAAATGGTTTTTCCTGTATACATTTATCATCCCTTTTCTAAAAATTATGGAATGATAAAAATAACAAGTTTTTTTCAAGTCGGTGACGACCAAAAACGTATCATAACTTGTTTTATTATTGGGCGATAAACAGTGTTAATTTTTTCAACAACCGGACACCAGTGAATAAGTATATGAAAAAAATATTCTTAGTTATTGCGCCACATGCTGATGATGAAACCCTCGGTTGTGGCGCTGCCATTGCAAAACTATCTGAACAAGGCCATCTTGTTTATGTCGTTATTATGACTAACGCCTCTATTGGAGCTCCTGAACTTTTTTCTCAGGAGAGCATTAATAAGGTAAGAAAAGAGGCTCTTCAAGCTCACAAGATTCTTGGTGTGGCTCAGACGTTCTTTTGTGAGCTTCCTGCACCTTGCCTTGACCAATATCCCCAATACAAAATTTCAGCAACTCTAGCGGAAATAATATCTGACTTAAAGCCTGAAACCATTTTTGTTCCGCATAGGGGTGATTTGCATCTGGATCATGGCGCAGTTTTTAACGCGGCGTTAGTTGCCGTAAGACCACAGAACGGAAACACCGTAAAGACGATTCTTGCATACGAGACACTTTCTGAAACAGAATGGGGGCACCCCTTCCCGGATTCTGTGTTCGTGCCCAATTACTTTATAACAGTATCTGAGGAAAATCTGCAAAAAAAGATAGCAGCAATGTCTGCATTTGAATCGCAACTTAAAGAGTTTCCTCATTCACGTTCAACGCAAGCAATAGAATATTTAGCCCGATTTAGAGGGGCAACTGTAGGTGCAAAAGCTGCAGAAGCTTATTCATTAGTCAGACTAATAGATTAAAACGTGTTTTTGAGATGTCTATTGTTAAGGTTTGGGCAGCATCGCCATTACGAGTCGGGCACGGTATGAAATGGGACGACTTGCTATTCTTGGCGCAAGCGGTCACGGGAAGGTTGTTGCTGATGCGGCCTTAATGGGTGATTGGGACGAAATTCTTTTTTTTGATGATGCCTGGCCAGAACTTACAGAAGTTGGGGTTTGGCGGGTTGTTGGCAATACCCGGCAGCTTCTGGAGCAGGCGGGTTGTTTTGAGGGTGCGGTCGTTGCAATTGGCAATAATGTGATACGGCTTGAAAAACAGCATGAACTGGAACAAACAGGGATTCAACTCGTTACGATCATTCATCCCTCAGCGGTAGTAAGCCCTTATTCAGAGATTGGTAAGGGGAGCGTCGTGTTTGCTGGTGCCGTCATTAATGCTTTTGCAACAATAGGTATTGGTTGTATTATCAATACGGGCTCAACTATTGATCATGATTGTGCGCTTGCGGATGGTGTTCATGTGAGTCCCGGAGCTCATGTAGGCGGAAATGTGCATGTAGGAAAGGCGGCATGGGTCGGTATTGGATCTTCTGTGAGGCAGTGTATTAAGATTGGCGAAAATGTAGTAGTCGGGGCGGGTGCTGCAGTTGTCAATGATATTGAGCCGGGGTTGACCGTTATTGGTGTTCCTGCTCGCGCCATGATGAAGAGGCTATAGTCAAGTTGTTGATGCCAGAAAGGGAAGACCTGAGTATGCTTTTAATGAAGTAGTAATTTATTATGAAAGAAAAAATTATAAACATTATCAGTGAAATTGCATCTGATTCAGGTTGGGAAATTGTTGCCAACATCACTGACGATACAGTTTTGCTGGAGAGTGGGTTGGATTCATTAGGATTTGCTATTCTCGTGGCCCGTTTAGAAGAGGAGTTGCTGTATGACCCCTTTTCGATGATGGATGAGCCTGTTTATCCGAGGACGTTGGGAGAATTTGTCGGGATATATGAACGCTATTGCGTATGAATGGTGAGGTGTTAGCAGAGGTTTTGAGGAGTTTTTCAGGTGATCATCAGGTTGTATTAACTCAGTCAGCAATACTTTCTGTTGATCAACTCCTGAAAAATGCAGAAGATTTGTACCGAAGATCATCGGTTACATCCAAAAGCCGGATTGCTCTCTATGGTTTGCCTCCTGTTGATTTTATAACGTCTCTTGTGGCGTTTGATGGTAAGGTTGAGGAGATGCTGCTTCTTCCTGCATCTCTGGATGAGGCCGCGACCTTACGGTTGGTCGAGTCTGCCGGTTGTACCCATTATATGAATGCTGTAAACATAGTCGAAGTTTCAAGAGAGCAGGAAGAGTGCCGCTTTTCAGAAGCAGAATCAGAATCAGAAGCAACGCAATGGTTACTCGCGACATCAGGAACAACAGGCAGGCCGAAGTTGATAGGGCATACATTGGCCTCTTTGTCACGCTCGGTTAAAAGAGATATCGAAAAAGGACGCGGTTTTGTTTGGGGATTACTGTATGACCCAAGCCGTTTTGCCGGTATTCAGGTTGTTCTTCAAGCTCTATTGTCAGGCTCGCTGCTCCTTGTTGCGGAGTCGGTTGATTTTGAGTTGCAGATAGAATGGTTCGTGCAGAATCAGGTTAACGCATTGTCTGCAACGCCTTCACTGTGGCGGAAATTGTTAATGGATGGCAGAATTAAGGCATGCCGATTACAACAGATTACTCTTGGCGGCGAAATTGCTGATCAGCATATTCTGGATGGTTTAAAACGCCAGTTCAGTGGGGCAAGAATTGTTCACATTTACGCGTCTACCGAAGCTGGAACGGCATTTTCGGTTCATGATGGTCGAGCTGGATTTCCAGCAATCTGGATTCATAATAAAATTGCACCGCTGCCCTTGAGTATTCGTGGTGATAGACATTTGCTGGTTAAGCCCTTGTTACTTCCTGAAGGCCATGAAATAGTGCAACGGCTTGATTCAGATGGCTATCTGGACACGGAGGATATGGTACGTGTTGAGGGCGATCGGGTTATTTTTCTTGGTCGTGCTTCAGGTGCAATAAATGTTGGCGGCAACAAGGTTCCTCCTGAGTATATTGAAAACCGTATTCGTGAAGTCAATGGAGTGCATGATGTTCGTGTTTTCGGGAAGAAAAGCAGTATAATCGGGCAGATTGTTGCGGCCGAAATTGTGCCTCATTCAGGGTGGGAAGCAAAACGGTTACGGGGCGAAATTCTTCACTATTGCCGATTAAACATGGAGAGCTGGCAAACTCCCGGCATCATCACTTTCGTCGATGAGCTTAATGAAAACCCAGCAGGAAAACGTGAACGGTTGACTTGATGAAAATAATTATTGTAACTGGCGCAACGCGTGGCTTGGGGCTTGCTGTTGCTCGTCAATGTATCGTAGACGGATACAAGGTAGTCGCTGTGGGCCGTTCCATGTCAGAGGAACTAACCTTTTTAATACAGCAATATCCTGTGTGTATCGTTTTCGAGCGATATGATTTTTCCGATACGGCAGGCATTCACTTGTTTGCTGTTCAGATCACGAAAAAATATGGGCGGCCATGGGGTTTGGTGAACAATGCGGCCATTGGCCGTGATGGCGTGCTTGCTACGTTGCATGAACGGGATATTGCTGAATTGATAAAGATAAATGTAGAGGCACCTATTTTACTGACCAAGTATATTTTGCGTTCCATGCTCATTAACAGAGGTGGGCGGATCATCAATGTCTCTTCTATTATAGCTGCCACGGGATTCAATGGCTTGTCGGTTTATGGCGCTACAAAAGCCGCCCTGGCCGGGTTTACGAAATCACTGGCTCGAGAAGTTGGTAAAGCCGGGATTACCGTTAATACCTTGGCACCCGGGTTTATGGAAACCAGCATGACCTCAGCGCTTAAGGGAGGAGATAAGCTCGAATCCATTAAGCGTCGCTCTCCTTTAGGGTATTTGGCTAAAGTTGAGGACGCTGCTTATGCCGTAAGTTATCTTTTAAGTGAAAAATCATCGAGTGTAACAGGAACAACTATTACCGTAGATGCAGGAAGTTCCGCCTAACAATCAATTTTAATATGCCTGATCACTCTCAACAAGCAGCTAACCCGTTTTATAAAGGCTATTTCAAAAGTAAAGAACTTCTTGGAATGGGCTTTAAATCTGTTGGGGAAAATGTTAAAATTGCCAAAAATTGTACAATTGTTGGGCTTGAAAAGATTTCGTTAGGCAATAATATTCAAATTGATGAACACGTTTTTATAGCAGCAAATTCAGGGCCTCTGCATGTTGGAGATTACGTTCATATCGGAGGAGGCAGCCATTTGAGTTGTGCCGGTGGAATAACTCTCTCTGATTTTTGCGGCTTATCACAAGGCGTCAGGATTTATTCTGCCACGGATGATTATACAGGCTTTGCTTTAACAAATGCAACCGTTCCAGAAAAGTTTAAGAATGTTAAAATAGCACCGGTATTTTTAGGAAAGCATGTTCTGATTGGGTCAGGTAGTGTGATTTTGCCAGGAGTTGAAATTGGCATTGGTTCATCGGTTGGAGCTCTTTCTCTTGTCAATATCTCACTTAAAGAATGGGGAGTTTATTTTGGCAGCCCTGCAAAACGAATCAAGGCTCGATCCCAAAAGTTATTGGCGTTGGAACGGGAGCTTTTAAGTGAAAAGAACGTTCATTTCAAGTGCGGCAAGATATGCGTTTAAAATGCGTGCGTTCTTATTTTATTTCACGCATACCCCTCACGAGAAGTTTATTTGTTTTTTATAGTTCGTCGTAAAAATGTTCTCCGTGGCGGATATACCTTCCGTTATCATTTGGTTTTAAAAAGGATATAGAAATACGCATGAGTGTAAAAAAATTCAGAATTTTAACTGAAGCCTCAGGCAGTCTAACATCTGCTTATATGATTCAATCTATCAAAGAATCTGGTCATATTTGCATAGCTGCTGATACAGATAGCCGTTGTTTTGGTCGTTATCTTGCGGATGATTTTATACTGATGCCGCGAGCATGTGACGTTGATTATTGGGATAAGATTGAGCCTGAATTGTTAAAAAAAGACATTGATTTGGTGATCCCATCGTTAGATGAAACTTTACTAGGATGGTCAGAGCGTAAAGATAAATTTTCAAAAATTGGAATAGGCGTTATTTTATCTATGCCAACAAGCGTTGCAATTTGCCAAGATAAATGGCTTACATATGAGTTTTTTATAACTAATAGTATTCCTACTCCTGCGACCAGCTTAAATCAAATACATCCGCTTGTTAAACCTCGTTTGGGGAGGGGTGGGGTTGGTGTATTGGTTACTCAAGATCAAGTTGATATGACCGGGCAGATTTCGCAGGAATTGGTCAGTGGCGTTGAATACACGGTAGATGTTTTTTGTGATAATAATGCGAATCCTGTTTACATCGTTCCACGACGTCGAATTAATGTAAAAGATGGAAAATCAACTGCGGGCATTGTTGAATATAATGAGACAATATCGAATTGGGTCAAAGTTATCTGCCAGAAATTATCGTTTTCTGGTCCAATAAATATCCAGTGTTTTCTATTAAGTGATGGTTCTGTAAAGTTTATAGAAATTAATCCAAGAATAGCTGGTGGCATGGCCTTGGGTTTTGCTTCAACCGAGAATTGGGTAAGATTAATCATTAGTAATTTAGTTGGTAGTGAGCCGATAATGCCGAAGTTTACTCAATATGGATTAGAAATGCGTCGTTATTATGCTGAAGTCTTTATACCCTGAAATTTCATGGGATGAGGTCGATATTATCGGTCTGGATATGGATGGTACTCTATATGATGAAATCGATTTTATTTCACAAGTTTATCGACCTATAGCTTTTAAGCTTGCAACAGTTGGTAAACGAAGTCCAGAGGAAATATATTCTTGGATGATATCACGGTGGATTGAAAAAGGTAGTTCCTACAATAAAATGTTTGATGAGGTTTTATTTGGTGTAAGTATAAATAATAATTTTAAAAATATATTGATATCAGAATGTCTTGAAATTTTCCGAGGGTTTAGGCCTGAAATAATATTATCAGAATGGGTTGAATCAGTTTTGAATGAAATGGGCAAGAGTTTTGGCCTTTTTCTTGTTTCTGATGGGTCTGGCAAGCTTCAAGCCAGGAAATTTGAATCGTTAAATTTAGGACGATGGATAGATCCAAATAATGTTGGAATAACAGGGAATTTTGGCGCTATGTTTTCTAAGCCATCCATAAAAATTATTGATAAAATTGAGATTCTAAGGGGTGGTGTTTATGAGGGAAGGGTTGTTTATTTTGGAGATAGAGACGTAGATGCGGCTTTTTCAAATCAGGCAGGTTTTAATTTTGTACGCGTTAAGTCTATGAAGACAATAGCTTAGTGGATTTATTATTAATACTGAAAGTATACATGCTCTCCTGGGTGTCGTCTGGTAAGATACCCGATTCACTCTTCTTGACCCAATTCTGGATGGTCTGATCATTATTGCCGGTTTCTCTGGTGACTTCGGCGATACTTCGCGCATCAGGCGGCAAGACTTTTTTCAGCACCCTTGATCTTACGGCTCTTGAATATTCCATGATTCGCCCCCTTGGTTGAGCTCACATCTATATTAACAAATAGGGGAGTCCCTTAGTATTGAATTGACAACATGCTTAATACCTCATTTCCCCCTTGGCCATCGTATACTCATGAAGAGGCCGACGCGGTCTCCCGTGTGCTTTTGTCGAACAAAGTCAATTATTGGACGGGGCAGGAGTGCCGGGAATTTGAGCGTGAATTTGCTGCCTGGGCAGGGTGCCGTCATGCCATCGCATTGGCAAACGGCACGGTGGCACTTGAGTTGGCGCTGGAGGCTCTTGATATCGGGCCTGGTGACGAGGTTATTGTTCCGAGCTATACCTTTCTTGCTAGTGCCAGTGCGGTGGTGATTCGGGGTGCTGTTCCGGTGATGGCTGATGTTGACGCTGATTCCATGACTTTGACAGTGGAGAGCATTGCGGCCAAGTTGACATCAAAAACCAAAGGGGTTATTGCGGTTCACCTGGTTGGCTATCCGTGCGATATGGATCCGATTATGGAACTGGCGGAGAAGCATAATCTAAAGGTGATTGAGGATTGTGCGCAGGCTCATGGTGCACGGTATAAAGGCAGGTCTGTGGGTACGATCGCGCATATTGGGGCATGGAGTTTTTGCCAGGACAAGATTATGACGACGGGCGGTGAGGGCGGCATGGTGACGACCAATGATTCGGCCTTGTGGTCGCGCATGTGGTCGTATAAAGATCATGGCAAAAGTTGGGAGGCGGTCTATGAGCGCGAGCACCAGCCGGGATTTCGCTGGCTTCATGATTCGTTTGGTACGAACTGGCGGATGACGGAGCTGCAGGGGGTGATCGGGCGGATACAGTTGCGGCGGATGGCGGAGTGGACAGCCAAGCGCCAGGCGAATGCGGACGCTATTTGGAATGCGGCAAGCTCAATTCATGGACTACGGGTTCCGGTTCTGCCATCATGGGCGGAACATGCGGCGTATAAGTGTTATGTTTTTATTGAGCCGACAGCGTTGAAAGAGGAGTGGAATCGGGATAAAATCATGGACGCCATCAATGGAAGGGGAGTTCCCTGTTACAGCGGGGTCTGCCCGGAAATTTACCTTGAAAAGGCATTTGACCACACCGGATGGCGACCTGCTGAACGGTTGCTGGTAGCCAGAGAACTTGGCGAAACGGCACTGATGTTTCTCGTTCATCCCTCACTTGAGGAAGAGCATATCAACAAAACCTGCCAAGTGCTCCAAGAGGTAATGCAAGAGGCTGTTCATTCAATATTCAGCTCAATAAACGAGCAATAAGGAGATGCCGATCGATAGTCAAGATCAATTAATAAATCGGATTCAGTACGACCCGTTTTTCGGAGAGGCTGTTTCATTTGTCTTGAACAAAATTGGAGATTTCAGGGATAAGGTCATTCTTGATAGTGGATGTGGTTTCGGTGAGATGAGTGTATTTTTTGCTTTGCAAGGCGCCAGAATTATTGGAATCGATAAGAGCGAAACGGCAATCGAGGGAGCAAAAAAATTGGCATTTTCAAGTCATGTGGAAAACAAATGCCATTTTATCCATGGCTGTTCAGAGACTATCTCTTTAGAAAATGCTTCAATTGATATTATTTTTTCTAGAAGTGCAATCCAATACATGGATCGGATTAAGGTGCTTGATCAGTACATGCGTATTCTAAAACCTTCTGGTATTATTGTCTTAATTGAGAATCTTCCATTTAATCCGTTTATAAATTTATACAGGATTCGTCGTAAAATTACTGCCAGGCATCCTCAGGATATCAGATACATTGATTCTATATGCGGTTATATTACAATTGACGATATTGATAGGTTAACAACTTTATTCAGATACTCTGATCATCAAGAGTACCATTTTGTACGCATGATTTCTATTTATATGAGATTACATTTCAACCATCACAATAGTGTGAAAAAAATTGATTTACTGCTATCTAAAGTCGATCACTTTCTTTTTGACTGCTTCCCATTTCTTCGTCATTATGCATGGTTTGCAGCGTTCTATTTTGAGGAAAAAATACGATAATTGACGAAATAGGATATGAAACAACTTGCCCATTTCTTTTGTGATATTAAAAAGAGTAAGACAAAGATAAGGGATTGTGGTGATTTTTTATGGAGTGTTTATACGCATGGTAAAATAGTTGAAGCATTCTCTTTTGCAGTATGGGAAGTCCTTTATTTTTTTGGTTTAATAAAGAAGATTAAATTTACCAATGATTTGCCTATAGTGCTAAGTCAAGATTTTAACGATATAGCTGTTATGATGGCGGATCGGTTCTCACTTAATATTTGCAAGACAGACTGTTGGTCGCAGATATACCTTCTCGGTGATTCTTGTGGTTATGGAAGGTTATATACATCTCCTTTTGATTTGTATTTTATAAAATATCCCGGTAACCCAAAGAAGATTTTTCATTTTCAAAAAGAAATATGTTCGATTTTTGTTTCAAAAAAAGAATCCATATTTATATCTTTAAAAGGAGGCGATATTTATAGAAGCATTGATGGTGGCGATTCTTTTCATATTTCATTAAGCCTTAGCACTAATCAAAGTGTTTTTCTTTTCAATTACGGGATGACAGAGACAAATAACCATATGCTCTTAATTGGAGAATACGGGAATGTTTCAGAAAATCAGAGATGGAAGTCAGTTGCCTATATATATCGCAGTAATGACGATGGTATTTCATGGGAGTCATCGGACTTTCTTATAAAGAAAGGTGTCAACAAGCATGTTCACATCATTAAATATATTGAACGTATAAATGCGGTCATTGTATCAGATGGGGATAATAAAAAGCAGATATGGAAGTGCGGTTTTTCGGGCTTAGAACAGAAAATTGCAGGAATGGACTGGAGACTCATTAATAACTATCATATCCAGACAGGAGGCTATTTATCTATGATTGAGACTAAAGAAAAGATTTTTTTTGGATCTGATTATAATGGCGGAACTAATTTTATTGTTGAAAGTAAGGATTGTGAACGGTTTGTTAAATATGCTATAACAGGTTCTTATAGAAGAAGTCCTGTATTGGGCATGTCAGTGCGTTTTTTGAATAATGGTTATGAAATATGGGCTTTACTTCATTCAAGGATGGACTCAGGATCAAAAAGCTTACTTATGTGCAGCCGTGATCAAGGAATATCCTGGATAAGAGTAATTGAATATAATGGTTTGAAATTCAATGTTAATCTTTGTTCTGCTTCAAATAATGCGATTTACCATGAGGTTTATTTCTCTGTGACTGACTTGTTGTGCTCTAACGATGAAGTTCGATCATCCACATTTTGTATTAGAGATAGGCAAAAAAATCATTCATGAATTTGTGACACAGTCGAGTAGGAGAGAGCTATTAGGCAGTCAAGCCTTCCGCTTTCTGAAAAACAATTTAAGAATCTATGCAAGCACCTACCACCTATTGGCAACGGCACGTCCAAAGTGTTATACGATATGGTTCCTTCCGAAAATATAAAAACTTCATAAAATCATATTATTTCTATTTGAAGGGTCAGGTTAAAATATCTTCTCTGCCTTCTTTTCTTAAGATTGAAATATCTCGTTTTTGTGATGTTAACTGTAAGTTTTGTTTTGCTTATAAGGCGGATATTATGTACCCGCTGCACGATTACAAGAAACTGATTGATCAATTTAAAGAGTATGTGTTTTTAGTTTCTTTGTATGATATTGGGGAGCCCTTACATCATCCTGATGTGATAGAGTGTATCCGATATGCTCATGAAAATAAGATGGGTACCGTTATTTCAACCTCATTGTCAATCAATAAAGATGATGCGTTTTGGTATAGCCTGATTACATCAGGTCTGGACCGCTTGATTGTTGCTATTGACGGGATTACTGCAAAGAGCTATAATGAGTATCGGCGGAATGGCAAATTTGATCTTGTGATCTTGAATCTCAAGAAAATTCTTGAGCTCAAAAAATCAACGAAATCAAAGATATTTATAGAATGGCAGATGGTTGATTTTGAGTGGAATCGCTCGGAGCAAAAAGCGGCTAAAAAAAAGGCTTACGAATTGGGGTGCAATAATTTCAGAATTATTGCAGAAGCTACTATACCTCGAAAGAATCAGGATAATGATGATGTAACAAGGAAAAGAAATTGTTTGCTCCCTTATATCCTGTTTTTTGTTACAGCGAAGAATGAAGTTAAATTATGTTTCAAGATCTATCATCATGATATGCATATAGGCAGTCTTTCACATCATTCTTTTGCTGAGATATGGAATGGGGCTGAAATTGCTCGTGTGCGTGATCCTCAGAAAATAATCCATAGAATCGGGTGCAATAAATGTAGAGAATAGTCCACTACTTCGTCCCCATAACTACCTTGCGGTCGCTTGCGGGAATCGTCTCGATGAATCCCTTAATGTAGTCTATCTGAGCCGTTGCAGGCTGATCTGGAGTTGAGCGCTGACTGGATACCCTGACCATCAGATTGTCGGGCATGTCGCCCAGAATATGTTGTGCCAACCGATTAAGCCGGTCAAACCGTAAGGCGACAAGCCTTGACTGCCCCGTAGAAATATCAGTTTTTCCTCCAGTTATCCTCCAGTACATCACATCTTCGATCAGGTTGCCATGATGCGCCGTAAAGGCAATCACATCCTGTTTTCCAGCCCTTGTTGCCACTGTTGCATACTCGGGCGGCGCGACGGATTCCGTCACGACTCCAGGTCACCACCACCACCACCTTTTTTCCATCTTCACGCTGAAATGCCTGTGCGCTCTATGGATGGCGTTTTGTAAAATGTAGCTTTGGTGTTACATTAAGTATTGTTTGAGATAAATAGAGATTACAAATGCCGACACTTCATTTGCCTCCACCTGCAGTTCGAAAAGTGCTGCGCAAGTTGGGCAACAATATTCATGAGGCACGGATGCGCCGCAAACTCCCTATGAGTGTGGTGGCTGAGCGTGCTGCGACCTCTCGCCCAACGCTTTCTCGTCTTGAGAAGGGCGATCCTTCTGTGAGTATCGGTATTTATGCCGCTGTACTTCAGGCCCTTGGGTTGTTGGATGATCTTGCCGGTCTTGCTGATCCAGCGAGAGATAGCGTGGGCCAACAACTTGTGTCGGCAGCGTTGCCCAAGCGGGCTCGCATTCCGGTCCACAATCGCAGTGATCGCAATGCCTGACGTAGAGGTTTATATTGATTGGCAAGGTTCATGCCGATTTATCGGTCGACTTCATCGTCAATCTGGACGCGGTCGTGAGAAGGTTTCATTTCAGTATGACAACGGATGGATTGAGGCATTCGATCATTTTTCGATTGACGCTTCACTCAGGGTGGGACGTGGTGTTTTTGTTCCACTGCCTGGTCAGGAGATGTTCGGTACGTTAGGTGACTCTGCTCCTGACCAATGGGGGCGGCGTCTGATGCGTCGTGCCGAGCGTCGCCGCGCTGAAAAAGAGAGGAGGGCTCCCCGTACGTTATTTGAAACAGACTACTTGTTGGGAGTTGCAGATGAGACCCGTCTGGGCGCCCTTCGCTTCAAGTACGCCGGAGAGGAGGCTTTTCTTGCACCAAAAGAGAGTGGAGTCCCAAAACTTATTGAGCTTGGAAAATTATTGGGTGTGAGCGAGCGGATTCTTCGTGATGAAGAGAGTGATGAGGATTTACGGATGATTTTTGCTCCTGGATCCTCACTTGGTGGTGCTCGCCCCAAGGCTTCGGTTATTGATCAGTATGGTCATCTTTCGATTGCAAAGTTTCCAAAGGAAAACGACGAATACAGCATTGAAACATGGGAAGAGATTGCGTTGAGACTTGCCGAAAAAGCCGGAATCCTGACACCAGTCCATGAGCTGGTACGGATTGCGGATAAAGCAATTCTGCTTTCCCGGCGTTTTGATCGAAATAAGGCAGGGCGTGTTCCGTTCATGTCAGCAATGTCAATGACTGGATCTTTGGATGGTGAGGGGGGGAGCTATCTGGATATTGTCGATGCGCTTGGCGAAGCCGGCGCTCAGGCGAAGGCTGACCGAGCTGATTTGTTTCGGCGCATGGTCTTTAATGTGCTGATTTCAAACGTGGATGATCATTTCCGCAACCATGGTTTTTTGATGTTGAGCAGACATGGCTGGACGTTGTCTCCGGTGTACGATCTTAACCCTACACCTCAGGACTTGAAACCAAGGGTACTTACTACAAACATCGACTTTGAAGATGGAACCTGCTCAATCGAGTTGGTCCGAGAGGTTGCTCCTCTTTTCGGATTACACAAGCCGGTTGCGGATCGAATGATTGCTGACGTTGCTTGTGTGACGCAGAGTTGGCGTGATGTCGCTAAAACTGTTGGGGCTCGCTCAGCAGAAATAAAAAGAATGGAGAGTGCCTTTGAGCATGATGACCTCTATCGGGCATTACGCTTGTAAATTCATTTACAAGCCCATTTCCTGACCTGTTTTATGAACGGGTAAAAAAAAGCTGCGTGAATGTGTCCCGCAGCTTTTTTAATTTGTAGCCGGATATTTCTGCGGGGAGCCTAAAGCGTCCCCATAACTAACTTCCGCTCACTTGGGGAAAGCCTCTCCAGAAATCCCTTGATGTAGTCAATTTGAGCTGTTGCTGGCTGATCTGGAACAGCGCGCTGACTGGAGACCCTGACCATCAGATTGTCGGGCATATCGCCCAGTAGATGCTGCACCAAACGATTAAGTCGATCAAAACGTAACGCAACAAGTCGTGACTGACCGGTAGAAATATCAGTTTTCCCGCCCGTTAACCTCCAGTACATCACATCTTCGATCAGGTTGCCGTGATTCGCCGTAAAGGCAATCATATCCTGTTTTCCTGCCTTTGTTGCAATTGCTGCATACTCTGGTGGCGTTACGGTAAACCCTCCCGCTTGATAGCACATCTGCTGTGAATGACCGGCACGACGGACCCCGTCGCGGCTCCAGGTCATCACCACCACCACCTTTTTTCCATCACCACGCTGAAAAGCCTGTGCGGCTACAAGATCGTAGTCACCTTTCATTGATTCGTTCCAGCGCGGATCGACAAAGGGGCTGGATATGGCCGTCCAGCCATCGGGATGTACCATTACTAATCGCTGAAGATCGGGCTGATTCGCTGATCGAGAGCTCTGATATTCCTTTACTTCAGTGAGAAGAAGTGAAGAGAAGAGCAAAAGCCCTGTTGCTATGGCCAGAGCGCTATACTTTGTTATCCGCATGTTCTATTTTTCCGGTTTGCTTGGTGCCTGGTATTGAGGCATTGAATAAAAGATGATCGATCAGAGCAAGTATGGCAAGTGCGACAACGAAGGCAAAGATGCCCGTAGCGTTATGAAAGAGCCCTTGCGAAAAGCCGTCGCCGACATAATTTGTTGCCAGTACCAGCACGATGACCCGTATTAAATTGGTGAGCATCGCAACAGGAAGAACGCAGGCAACCAACACGGCGATGTGCCAGGGTTCGCGCTTGACGCCTTGCCGCAGATAGAGGACAGAGAGTGCGGTTAATGAAAAAATTGAGTTCATCCCAGAGCAGGCTTTGGTAACTTCAGCACTGTAGGGACCGAAATAGAGGATGACGCCGTCGGAGATAACCGGAAAAAGCGTTGCACTGATAATTTTTGCCGATGTCGCTGCAATGGCCAACGCCAATTGAGAGGAAAAGAGGTCCGGGGCAATCCAGCCGATCAGAACAATGACGGTTCCGGCAATCACCATAAAAAATGCTGATTTTCGGTATTGACGGAGAGCGAGCGCGGCAACCAGGCCGGCAGCCATGAAAAAGAGTCCCCAGATTTCAAGAATCATCACCGGGTAAAGGCGGCCTGTGACATAGAGCACCCACCCGGTAATCAAAAAAGCCGAGCCAGTGATCAGGTCACCTGTTCCCTCACCACGCAGGGAGGCGATGATGCTGCTGCGTTCGATCCACAACACAAGAGCAATGATGACAAACAACAATGACGAATCGTTGTTGCCAAAAGAGGGGTCCAGGATGGTATAGCGTGCTGCTGCGTGCACGGTGATCAGGGCAAACAGCAGCCACGGAAACCATGAGGCATGGGGTCGAATACTCATTTGATGATAATTCGAAGAGTTACAAGTACCCCTGTACTCAATAAAAATCCGGCAAAAAGCATAACCGGCACCCAGCGAAACGTGCGCATCTTCTCTGTCCAGTGGTGTAACCCTAAGCTGGTATAGAGATGGCTTGTGCCTGTGCCAACAAGAATGCCGGTTGTGATAGAGAGCACTATCATCCAGAAGGAAAGGAGATTCCAAAGCAAAAGGAGATGATAGCCAATTGCAACCACACTCAACCCGGCAACAAGGAAAAGAGCCAGTTGAACGAGAATCGGCATCCGGTGCTTATGGTAATTAAATGATGCTGAATTGTCGGCTGGCTTGTTCCGTTTGGGTGACGGCCACAGTTTGGGCAGCCAGAGCGTACCCGAGAGGAAAGACTTTGAAGCAAAGAGCAGCAGCATTGCTGCCGTAAACGAGAGAACGAGTGATACCGCTCCGGCAATTTGATGACGAACCATGCTTTGTGCCCGCGTTGAATCAGGCATGGGTAACGCAACGGTCTGTTTCCCTTTTGTTCCCGGCGCATCAGGCTTGTACTCGCCGAAATAGGTGATTTTGGATGCGTCAACCACAGACCTCATTTTGTTTGAGAATGCGGCGGCTCGCTGCTGGTTCATGAGCAGATTGGCTGCGGTCTGCAAAGCTGCAGTGCCTTCCAGAGGAACGGGTACCATGCTGTGCAGCATCAGCATCATCGAAAACTTGTCCCCAACCCGCGCAACAACCGGCACATTTGCTCTTGAGTTGCTTAACACCTGAAAAATGGCAGGTTCTATCTGATCGGTCGTAAGGGTGCGTATTGCTCGTCTAAACGGTATTTTTTGTGCGTTAACCATATTAAGCAAGGCTGACAAGGATGCGCCTTGGGCGGCTGATGCATTCAATGACTGGAGAAATGGGACATTAACGCCTTGCATAATGATTTCGTCATAGATCAGCAGCTTTCTCTGGGCAAACAGGTTGGGATTCTCCGAAATGATTTTCTGGACAATTTCGGGTGAAACCGTTTTGGCGGTTGACGCAATCTCCTGTTCGGCAAATCCAGCAAGCACCTTGCGACGGGCATCGTGCATGGCAATAAGGAAGTTTGGAGACTGGTCGAGCTTCATTTTTGTTGCCTGCTGGGCAAGGAGTTCAGCCTGTACCAGTCCAGCCAGAATGCTTCGGCGCTGATTACTGGCGACTGAGGCATCGGCACCCGGAGTGGCAGTGCGCTGATACAAAAAATTGACTTCACGCTGGGTAATCTCAACGCCATTGACCGTCGCCGCGACGCGACTATCAGTGCCCTTGCCGGGCTCCGAAGAGCACCCGGCAAAGGTAAACGCAAGAAAGAGAAAAAATAATAATGATCTCATTGTTAAGCGATAGAGTTATCAAGAGCCTTTTTCTTTCTTGCTTTCATTGCAGACATAAGAACACCACCGACACCAATCAGCAACATGCTTGCTGGTTCCGGTGTTGGGGTGAGCTGACCAGCGCTAAATACTCCCGCAGCAGAACCTGCGGTTGTAAATAACGGTGTGTAATTGATCACCAGTTTTCCGGTGTTATCACTCTTCCCGACAAGCTTGGCATAATTATCACCTAATACAAAATGATCAAGATAGGTATGGCCAGTGTTGTCTATAACGCTATCTGTTGCGCCATTCATGTTCACCTTCAATCCTACTTCAGCTAAAACGGCTTTTTTGGTGCCTTGGCTATAGGCATAAAAGGTATACTCTTGATCATGTGCCAGGTTAGTGAAGACCAAGCTTTGCGTATTTACTTCTGCAGCGTAAAGAAAGGTCCGCATATTCGGTAAGTAAGCACTACCAGTCGGAGTATTAAATCCACTGCTAGATGCAGCTAAGTAGCTAAAGTTAATATCGGGACCCGTATAGTTAAGCGTTACAGGTGTCGAATTCGTGACCGTGTCTACGAGGTTTTTAACTATTGTTACATCAGAATTATAAACAGGATTCCAAGCGTCTCCAGTCGAACCAATTTGAAGCCCTCCGTTGAAATTAAACTGAGGAAGAACTGAGTTCTGTGGAAAACCGCCCAAATCGATATTAATTATCGAGCCGATTTGCTTGCCATCGCCCCAAGCAGTTGTCGTATTGGCATACGACGTCACACCCGACATCCCCATCAGGACTGCTGCCAGCATTAACGATTTAAACTTTTTCATTTTTTTTCTCCATGATAATTGTAAGTGACTGAAAAAAAGAACACTCAGAGCTCTTTGCGGATTTGATGTTTCTGCTTTCCGATACCCTGTTATAAAAAATATTGGAACAACACACTCTTCTGCCGTTCAAACTCCTCAGCCAACGTAAAGAGATACTCTTCATCAGCAACAGGAGTTGTGTGGAACTCGCGAACCTTTTCCTTTAATATTTTTATGAAAAAGTTTGGAAAAAATGATTTTTATCGAGCCTTTTTGATGTTATATCTGCGTATCAACGAAGTAAGATAGAAATCTGTTCTAAAAAACACATAGATCCGGCCAACATGGCACTCCATCGAATGTTTGATCGGGAAGAGCGGCGGTTGCCGGATTTGTGAAACCTAATCGACGATCTCATTGTTGTTATTGGAGTGTAAGTGGAGGGGTGTTGTGTGCAGGGTGGTCGTATTTTCAGGTATGAAGGGTGGTTTTTATCTCAAAAAGGGGGCAACAAATGAAAGTGCTTGACATTATCAAATATGTGTTCACGTTTGTTGGTATTGCCATGTTGGCCGGAGCACTCTTTCTCTATCAGGGCACCCGATCGTTGCTCACGGAGGCCGCAAGGGCAGAGGGGACTGTGGTCAATTTCATGCAGGCTTATTCGAGTCATGGGGTAACCTACGCCCCGGTTGTTCATTTCGTGAACAGGAACAACGAAACCATTGTCTTTGTCTCATCAACAGCCACGAACCCTCCCGGCTACGCAAAAGGTGAAAAAGTAGAGGTGTTGTATTTTCTCACCAAACCGCAGGAGGCAAGAATCAACAGCTTCTTTTCACTCTGGGGCGGCTCGGTTATTCTTGGGGCGATGGGCGCGATCTTCTTTCTGATTGGAGCTGGTGTCACCCTTGTGCCCATGCTGAAAAAGCGTCAGGGTGAGTACCTGAAAGAGCAGGGTCGAGCCATTGAGACCGACTTCAAGAGTGTCAGGGTGAATAATGCCGTTTTCGTCAATGGTCGGAATCCCTTCCGGGTTTTGACGCAGTGGAAAGACCCTTCATCATCCGAAGTGCGCGTGTTCGAGAGCAACAATATCTGGTACGACCCGACGAGCCACATCAACAGTCAGCGGATCAGGGTCTTTCTTGATAAAAACAATCCAAAAAAATATTACGTTGACCTTTCCTTTCTGCCAAAAGCGGAAGAATAAGTAACCAAACCATACACTCATGGACGCAAAAAGTATTGTACTCGAAGTGCTGAAAAAAGAGGAGAGCGCGTTGAACGCCGGTCAGATTACAGAACTCAGCGGACTGGATCGCAAAGAGGTCGATAAAGCAATGAAGGCGCTCAAAGATGAAGCGTTGATTGTTTCACCGAAACGCTGCTACTGGGAAGCAAAAAAGTAATATGGAACCACCTTTATGCCAGTCTCTGCGTGGTCGGTGCCGAACATCTGTTTGGCGAAGGAGTAGATGGTGGCCTTGAGGTCAGCGAAAGAGACCTTCTTGTCGCTGTCGAGCGGAAATGAATCGGTGAAGAGATCAAGACTGTTTAATACGGTTGGCCACTGGGGATGCCGCTGGTTCGCAAAATGGAGAAGGATCTTTGGGAAGTGCGTGTCCATTTGCCTTTTGAGCAAGATTCCTTCCCTGTTGCAAACAAACAAGCCTGACGGCATCGCATCATGAACTACACCACAGAGGTACCCACATATCTGAACTATAAGATTTAACAACTTGCAATAATGGAGGTGCCTGCAAATCCAAAGATTTACCACATCGTTCATGTCGATCGACTTCCCTCAATTGTTGCGGAAGGACGTTTATGGTCTGATGCAGAAGTCGGTAATCGCGCTCTTGGCGGTACGACTATCGGTATGAGTGCGATTAAGCAAAGGCGCCTCAGTGAGTTACATCTGGACAAATATCCTGATTTGCATGTCGGCGAATGCGTGCTGTTCTATTTTTGTCCGCGTTCTATCATGCTTTACCTGATTCATACAGGAATTTTAAATCCTGGCTTGCTGCCTGCAGACGCAATGAGGTCATGCCCGGAAAAATGTTTGTTTTTGAGACAGGTGCATTGACCAATCCTCACTACATCATCAATTTTCCAACCAAACGCCACTGGAAAGGTAAAAGCCGTATTGAGGATATTGATGCGGGTCTTGTCGCATTGGCTGATGAGATCAAGGCAAGGAATATCCGATCAATTGCCGTTCCAGCGCTTGGGAGTGGATTGGGAGGATT
>CAILXB010000188.1 GCA_903838025.1 uncultured Chlorobiaceae bacterium | reverse complement strand
GAAATGCTGCGCGAAATTGCAGGAATGGCCGCTGTCACGCTGCAACCTGCGGCTGGTGCCCACGGAGAGTTGACCGGTATTCTGCTTATCAAAAAGTACCATGAGTCGATTGGCTCAAAACGCCACAAGCTCCTTGTGGTTGATTCGGCCCACGGCACCAACCCTGCCTCAGCCGCTCTGGCCGGGTACGAAATTATCTCCGTCAAAGGCAATGCCGACGGACGCACCGACCTTGACGACCTTCGCAGCAAGCTGGACGGTGATGTGGCCGCACTGATGCTGACCAACCCCAACACTATCGGCCTTTTTGAAAAGGAGATCCTCGCTATCTCCAAAATGGTGCACGACAACGGCAGCCTGCTCTACATGGATGGCGCCAACATGAATGCCCTGCTCGGCATCGCCCGTCCCGGTGATATGGGCTTTGATGTGGTGCATTACAACCTGCACAAAACCTTTGCTGCTCCCCACGGTGGCGGCGGCCCCGGCAGCGGCCCGGTCGGCGTCAGCGAAAAACTGCTCCCCTTTTTGCCGGTACCGGTTGTCGTCAAAGAGGGTACCACCTACAAGCTCTCCTGCGACCGCCCGGAAAGTATTGGAAGGATGATGAATTTCTACGGAAACTTTGCCGTGCTGGTCAGGGCCTATACCTATATAAGGATGCTCGGCCCCGAAGGACTGCGCCGGGTTTCGGAAAATGCCATCATCAATGCCAACTATCTGCTGAGCCTGCTGCTTGAGCGCTACGACCTCCCCTACCCGAAAACGGTGTTGCACGAGTTTTGCCTCTCGGGAGATCGGCAGAAAAAGGCGCACGGCGTCAAAACGCTTGATATTGCAAAACGGCTGCTCGACTACGGCTTTCATGCCCCGACCATCTACTTCCCGCTCATCGTGAGCGAAGCGCTGATGGTTGAGCCGACCGAGACCGAATCAAAAGAGACGCTCGACCTTTTTGCCCAGGCACTGCTCGCCATTGCCAATGAAGCGGAAAGCAATCCGGCATTGGTACTCTCAGCCCCGATAACAACACCAGTCAAACGACTTGATGACGCGATGGCCTCAAGGAAGTTGAACGTCTGCTGCTCACTCTGAAAACAACCTTCCAAGGCCAATGCATGAATAAACGATCTCTATTCCCTCTCTTTTCCCTTACTCTTCTCCTGCTGTTCATGAGCGCAGGAGAAACAGGGTTCGCAAAATCAAAACCAGGCAAGGAGAAGTGGTGCGCCCAGCAGATTTTCAGCCGTAAAGACTCCCGTATTGAGGAGGCTTTGAAGGGGATGACGCTCTCCGAAAAGGTGGGCGAAATGCTTATTGCGCAAATTGAAGCCCATTACAGCGGCAGTGACGACAAAGAGTACCAGCTTTTGAGCCGTCTGGTGCAGGAGGGCAAGATTGGGGGCATCATGTTCCTCAAGGGCGATGCCTTCAGCGCCGCCATGCTCGCCAACCACTTTCAGTCGATTGCTCCGCGTCCCCTCTTGATGAGTTCTGATATGGAGCGGGGGGTGGCCATGCGTCTGAGCGGAGCAACCGAATTTCCGCCCAACATGGCCGTGGCTGCAACCGGCGATCCCCGACTTGCCGAGGAGATGGCCAAAGCGATAGCCGCAGAGGGGCAACTTCTTGGAATCCACCAGAACTATGCTCCGACGGTTGATTTGAACATCAACCCGCTCAACCCCATCATCAACACCCGTTCATTCGGCGACAACGTTCCGCTGACCATCAGCATGTCGAACGCCATCATCAAGGGGCTCCAGTCGAACGGGATGGTTGCAACGGCAAAGCACTTTCCAGGCCATGGGGATGTGGTTATCGACAGCCACGTCTCGCTCCCCGTCCTCCAGCTTGACCGCCAGCAACTTGATGCCTACGAACTGAAACCCTTCAGGGCGGCCATCGAGCAGGGCGTCATCAGCGTCATGGTTGGACACATCGCCGTACCAAAACTGACCGGCACCATGGAGCCCGCCTCCATTTCAAAACTCATCGTCACCGACCTGCTTCGCCGGGAGCTCGGCTTTCAGGGGCTGATCATTACCGATGCCCTGAACATGAAGGCGCTCTACGACGGCCAGAATGTGCCGGAAGTTTCGGTCAAAGCGGTGCTGGCTGGCAACGACCTGCTGCTCTTTTCACCCGATCCCGAACTGGCCCACAGCTCCATCGTCAAAGCGGTCGAAGAGGGGCTTATTCCGGTAGAGCAGATCGACGCCTCGGTACGCCGCATCCTTCAGGTAAAACAGTGGCTTGGAATCGAAAACAGAAAGCTGGTCGATCTGAACCGGATTGAGGGGAACATCAGCCCTGAAGTGCACCGTGCCTTGGCCCGACAGATTGCCGAGCGCGCCGTTACTCTGGTGAGCGACACCAACCACAACCTGCCCCTGAAAAGGGAGGCTGCATCAGGCACTATCCTCAATATCATCCTGCAGGATAAGGCCAATGCGGAAACCGGAAAGGGGTATATCGAAAAGCTCGACCGCACCTACAGCGCCACCCATATCAGAATTGATCCCGGTACCGACTCCCTTGGCTATGCTCACGCGGCTGACCTTGCCACAAAGGCATCGGCTGTGCTTGTCACCTCCTACGTCAAAGCGCTCTCCGGCTCGGGCACACTGAAGCTTACCGAACGGCAGCAGCAGTTCATCCACTCACTCGCCGGGATTGTGCCGAAAGAGAAGCCACTGATCTTTGTTTCGCTCGGTACGCCATACATCATCAACTCTTTTCCGGAGATAACCACCGGACTCTGCACCTACTCGTCAAGTGACACCAGTGAAGAGATGGCCGTGGAGGCCGTGAGAGGAGAACTTCAGCCCCGGGGAGTGCTGCCCATTTCTCTGCAGGGGCTCTCACGCTGAACAGAAATACATTACAACACAAACGTCTATCGAAACACATGGGAAAAACAATTCGGGACGAATCGACCGCAAGCGCCTACTGGGCGGCCGTCAACACCTTCTGTGCACTCCGCGATGTCCACGTCATTGCCGACGCACCGGTCGGCTGCTACAACCTGGTAGGGGTCGCCGTTATTGACTATACCGATGCCGTCCCCTATCTCGAAAACTTTACCCCGACCAGCCTGACCGAAAAGGAGATCGCCTCCTCTGGCAGCTCGGAGATTGTGAGGGAGACCATCGAAAAGCTTCAGGCACCGGGACGGCAACTCATTCTGGTCTCAAGCGCCGAGAGCGAGATGATCGGCAGCGACCCCGAGCGGATGCTTACCATGAAATACCCCGCCGTCCGCTTTTTCCCCTCAAACTCCCTCGGCGAGAAT
>CAILXB010000187.1 GCA_903838025.1 uncultured Chlorobiaceae bacterium | reverse complement strand
TGAAATTCGGCAGCTTCCGGAATTTTGTCTTTTATCATTGAGTAGCGTGTAATAACGCCAGCACCATAACCGTCGACCGTCACGAGACCGCCTTTCCAGTACCCCATTTTGGTATTGTAGGAGTACTCAAGCTGATCCATAACCCCGCGCAGCATGGGTTTTTCTGTTCTTTCAGCAAGCTCTTTGAACCCTGAAATGAAACTTGGCCATGGCCCTTTTTCAAGTTCATCAAGCATGGGTGTCGGATTCAGAAACTTTCCGTTTCCAGCCTCGCCACCCTCTTTTTCTTGCATTACTTCATCCGAAGCAGCCTTTTGAGCCTCATCCATCATGACCTCCTTTGATTCACAGTAAAATTGGGATCAGCAAACCTCTCTCCGTCCATTAAACGCAACCCGTAGGTTTTGGCAATCCTGCAATTTTACAGGCCTGCAATCCTGGCCCTTTTGGAAAAAGCCCGTACAGAAATTCGGATGCCGCTTTTTTGTCCATATCTTTCTCATTGGCAATAGCCTTGGTCAGTACCTTTACTGCCGGAGCAATCTGATACTCCTCATAATAGCCCCTCAAGAACTTGATAAGATCCCAATGCGCTTCGGTCATTTCAATCTCCTCACCCACTGCCAGCACCTTGGCGATATCCTCTGTCCAGTCTTCGAGATTCACGAGATATCCATTCTCATCTGTTTCATAACGGACACCATTGACTTCAATCGGCATAATTTGCTCCTTTACTGGTTAATACAATATTATATTGTGAGTTACATTTTTATTCAAGCATCATGAGAAGGGTGAGACGAACACGAGAGCGGAAGAGCTGCAACATTGCACACCCCTACGATCACGAATTTACACACCAGGCTTCAAATTCCGGAATTTTATTTCTTACAAGCATCTACTATAACCGACACCTCTGTTCACGGGCTTTATATGCAGAGGCCAGTGATACGAATGTTTCTGCCCAATGAGGGTTGGCCATAGCGTGCAGGTGCGCAAACGATGCAAACACATTCCGGTACAGCGCCCCATCACTTTTTCCTGTTATTCCATATCCCCGGATAACATCAAACTGAAAGGAGTGATCGACAATTGGCAAAAGCACCCGTGAATAATGAAATTCATGGGCCTTGACACACGCCCCACCCCTGAACCAGGGCGAATCTTCCCTGCTTTTCAAATCAACATATCCGTGCCCCACAGGAGTTTGGCCAAAGCTGATTTCAAAAGGAAGAACACCTGCAAGTTGGTAGCTTTTCCCTTTATAAGTGGCGTTCCGGCAAAGGTAGATCAACCCTCCGCATTCAGCATAGACGGGCATATCTCCCTCAATCCTCTCGCGGACATCGCCCAGCAATCCCTTGTTTGAACTCAATACTTCAAAGAACGATTCGGGAAAACCACCGCCGATATAAAGTGCATCAACATCAGGCAATAAACTCTCCTGAAAGGTGTTAATGAAGCAGATCTCTGCGCCGCTGTTCCTCAATGCTTCAAGGTTTTCCGGATAGTAAAAACAGAAAGCCGCATCCATGAATACCCCGATTTTTACTCTTGCCGCAACTCGCTTCCCTGAACTCTCTTGCCTGCGAACCTCCATCGAAGGAGCCTCATGAAAAAGGGCAAGAAGGGACGCCATGTCACAGTAACGCTCAACCCTTTCTGCCGCAGCCTGAATAAATTTTTCGGCCTCGGCTGTTTCGGCCACAGTTGTCAAACCAAGGTGCCTTTCAGTAAGAAGCAGCTCCGAATCATAAGGAATCGCTCCAAAGACTGGCACTCCGCAATAATGTTCAATCGCCTGCTTCTGCTTTTCTGCGTGCCGCAAACTTTTTACCTGATTGAGTATCACTCCCCTGATATCCGCCTTGGGCGACATCGCCTGCATACCCATAACCAGTGCTGCGATCCCCCTGTTCATTTTTCGGCCGTCAACCACCAGTACCACCGGAGCTTCAAGCATTTGAGCAACTGCTGCACTGCTGTCAGAACCATCAAGGGAGATTCCATCATGCAGTCCATGATTACCCTCTATGAGAGCGAGGCTTGCAGTGCGGCCAACGCTCTTTGCCTGAAACAATGCAATGCAAAGCTCTCTTCCCATCATCCAGGGGTCGAGATTGGAACATTCAGCTCTACTGGCCAACCTGTGCCACTCGGGATCGATATAATCCGGCCCTTTCTTGAAACTGCTGACGGTCATTCCCTGATTCGCAAAAGAGCGCAAAAGACCAAGAGTGACCGTTGTTTTACCTGCGCTTTTATGAGGCGCAGCTATCATCAGACGAGGCATTTTTACCACATCCATTTCACCCGCCCCACACTCTGCGCCATCAACGATTTACTTCTTCTTGATAAAGAAAGTATGAACACCGGCTAATTCCGTATGAGCAACAAGTTCATGGCCGGTACGCTTTGCCCATGACGCCATGTCATTGACTGAACCGGGATCGGTAGCAATCATTTTCAAAATCTCTCCACTGTTCAAGGAATCAATGGCTTTTTTTGTTTTCAGAATCGGTAAAGGGCAATTCAGGCCTTCACAATTCAGCTCAAGGTTGCTTGCAATTTCGCTCATAAAAAACTCCTGATAATATGTTGTTACTTCAAATTTTTCTGGTTGGGTCTCGGAGCCCTTTGTTCCGGACGCAGCTTTGGCGTAAAGTAATCGTCCGCGTCCTTTTCCGCTACAAGAGCCCCTGCACTGCTCCAGAGGGGTTCTTCATAATCATTCCACCCTCTCAACCCCGTCCGCAGCGAAAAAGCATGTTCATAGCCAAGCAACTGCATGGATTGGACTGCCAAAGCGCTGCGACTGCCTGATCGACAAACCACAATAATTTCCCGTTTCCTCGCCGTCACCAATACCGGCACGGTATCCTCATAATCCCATTCACAAGCTGATTCCAGAATGCCCCTTGGAACATTAATGGAGCCCTTGATATGCAGTGCATCAAACTCACAGGGCTCACGCACATCAAGAATCAGAATATCCGGGTTCTCTTCCATACGCGCAACAAGATCCCAGGGCATAATCTCTTTGACCTCCGCCAAAGAGTTTCGGACAAGCTCTCTGTAACTCAGCATGATCAGAACCCTTTTCTGTCAGATAAAAAGCGAGATATCAGCGTCGGCAGCATACTCAAGAAAAGTTGCCGCGCCACCATATTCAACACCGTCAATGAACTCCTCCTTTTCAAACCCGAAAACCTCCATGGTCATCTGGCAGGCAATAATGCGAACACCAAACTCCTGACACATACCCCGAAGTTGCTCAATGGTGGCAACGCCTTTTTTCTTGAAAGTCTCCTTCATCAACATGGTTGCCATGTTGTCGAATCCGGGAACATTGCCGGAGATAGCATTCGGTATTGGCCAGTTGATTGACTGAAAATCCTTGCTGCCAAAGGGCATTTTCATTGGCATGGCCGGGTTGCTGTGGGGGGAGACTTTGGCATCAATCTCCTTTTTAAGCAATGGAAGTC
>CAILXB010000186.1 GCA_903838025.1 uncultured Chlorobiaceae bacterium | reverse complement strand
TGCCTTCTGGTCCTGTTTTCCGGCAGGTACCCTTACGGGCGCTCCCAAGGTCCGTGCCATGGAGATCATCTATGAGCTTGAAAAGGAGAAGCGGGGCTTGTACGGTGGTGCCGTTGGATTCCTTGATTTCAAGGGTAATCTTACGACCGCAATAGCCATCAGGACAATGGTGATTGAAGACAATATCATCTATTTTCAGGCCGCCGGGGGAATTGTCGCCGATTCAAAACCCGAGTCTGAATATGAAGAGACCATGAACAAAATGAAGGCGGGATTAACGGCCGTTGAAAACATCGAGGCCTTGGTAAAGGGGTAATCTTTTTCCCTCTATTTTGCGTTTAAAGTGTAAAGTTGTTTTGCCTGAAGGATTAAGAATGGTACATTGATTTGAAGTAAAGTCAGTGGTGAGCTGCTGACTTTACTTTTTTCGTTTACTATCCTGTCCGTTTACCCCGGCAAATTGCGCTTATGGAGTTATTTTCTTTTTTTTAAACAAAAACAGCACCAGAGATGACTGACAGAATTTACCTGACAAATGATGGATATAACCGGCTGAAAGAGGAATTATACGTGCTGGTTCATCAAACCAGAAGGGAAGTTCTGGAAAAAATTGCTGAAGCGAGAGCACATGGTGATCTCAGTGAAAACGCAGAATACGATGCGGCACGAGAAGAGCAGTCACACACTGAGGCTCGTATTGCCGACCTCGAGAACAAGCTTTCATCAGCAACGATTCTTGACCCGAAACAGATCAGGACTGACAAGGTCTACATTCTTACTTCAGTAAAGTTGCGCAATCTTGATGCTCCAGGTGAGGTTATCGAATATACACTGGTCTCTTCCGAAGAGGCCGACTCTGATTTGGGCAAAATTTCTGTTCGCTCTCCAGTCGGAAGGGCACTCATAGGAAAAGCCGTCGGTGAAAAAGTTCAGATAGTGGTTCCTAAAGGGGAACTTCACTATGAGATATTGGAGATTTTTGTTAAATAGGGCCAACCAACAACCAGTTAAATTAGCTCTCCCATGGGGAAACGTCAAATTATCTATCGTCAGGCGAGGATCAGCGGCAATCAGGAGTTGCTGAACCGTGAAGTTAACCTTGTCACTAACGAAGAGAGGGTGTGGCATGGAATAATAACGGCTGTCGACAGCAGTAACCTGAAACTCAAGGATGCCCGTTCAGGAAAACATAGCTTCGCTATCAATGGGATTGATCGGATATATTGTGAAATAAAAACGGATTATTAAATAAAGAGATGCGCAAAAAAATTGTAGTCGGCAACTGGAAAATGAACAACAGTGTCGCCGAATCGGTACAGCTTGCAACGGAAGTTGTTGAGGCACTTGGAGAAGGATTTTCAGGCTGTGAAGTTGGTATTGCACCGACCTATCTCGCCCTTGATGCCACAGAAAAGGTGATTGCTGGCAGTGAAGTTCAGCTTGTTGCCCAGAATTGCCATTATGAAAATGATGGAGCATTCACTGGAGAGGTATCGGCCAGAATGATTCTTGCCGTAGGCTGTTCCTCCGTGATCATCGGCCATTCCGAGCGTCGTCAGTATTTCGGCGAAACCAACGCCACCGTCAACTTGAGGGTGAAAAAGGCTTTGTCGGAAGGGCTCAAGGTCATTCTCTGCGTCGGTGAAACTCTTGCAGAGCGTGAAGGTGGAGTCATGGAAACCGTCATCTCCTCACAGGTTCGCGAAGGTCTGACAGGTATCAGCGATATCAGCGCCATTGTCATTGCCTACGAGCCAGTATGGGCCATCGGCACAGGAAAAACTGCAAGTTCAGCACAGGCTGAAGAGGTGCATCTCTTTATCCGCACCCTTATCAGCGAACTTTACGGCCAGCCATCCGCAGAGAAGCTTCGTATTCAGTACGGCGGAAGTGTGAAACCATCCAACGCCGTCGAACTCTTCGCCATGCCAAACATTGATGGCGGACTCATCGGCGGAGCCGCCCTCAACGCTGAGGATTTCGTCGCCATCGTCAAAGCCGCCTCACTTTAAATTCTCTTCGTTCGATCAATTGACAGTGGCCCCCCTTGTCCACTGTCAATTATCCCTTATCCATTGTCAATTGTCAACTGACCTCCGCTGCTTCCTTCGACTTTTTCATTGAACAGAAATCAGGCCCGCACATGGTGCAAAACTCCGGGTTCTCTTCCGTGTGGCCGCTTGCGGCCATGCTCTCGGAATGCACTGTACGGGTTTTTTCCGGGTCAAGCGAAAGGTTAAACTGATCTTCCCAGGCAAATGAATAGCGTGCCCTGCTCATCAGCTCATCATGGAGCCAAGCCACGGGATCACCTTTTGCCAGATCTGCGCCATGGGCCGCAACCTTGTGGGCAAGAACCCCCTCACGCACATCATTTCTATCCGGCAGGCCAAGATGCTCCTTGGGGGTGACATAGCAGAGCATTGAACAGCCATAGCTTGCAATCAGCGCACCGCCGATGGCTGAATTGATATGGTCATACCCGGCAGCAATATCGGTAATCAGCGGCCCGAGGGTGTAGAAGGGAGCTTCGTGGCAGTATTCAAGCTCCTTGTCCATGTTCTCTTTGATCTGATGGAGCGGCACGTGCCCCGGCCCCTCAATCATCACCTGCACCTCATATTTCCAGGCAACCTTCGTCAGTTCACCAAGCACCTTGAGCTCACCAAACTGCGCATCATCGTTGGCATCAAAAATCGAGCCGGGCCGCAAAGCATCGCCAAGCGAGACCGCCACGTCGTAGCGCTGCAAAATCTTGCAGATCTCTTCAAAATGGGTGTAGAGAAAGTTCTCCTGCTTGTGGTACTTGCACCATTTCGCCATGATTGAGCCGCCACGAGAGACAATGCCGGTCAGCCGCTTTTCAGCAAAAGGGAGATGCTCCTGCAGGATGCCCGCATGAATAGTGAAATAGTCAACAC
>CAILXB010000185.1 GCA_903838025.1 uncultured Chlorobiaceae bacterium | reverse complement strand
CCACTGCCCACTGCCCACTTGTTACAGGTTCTGGATGGTCAGGGTGGGGGTAGGTTTTAGGAGGCCTAATTGTTTTTGGACTTCGGGGGCGAGGATGGTTGTTTTTTTGCGGGTTTCGATAAAAACTTTGACACGTTCATATTCCTCGGTGTGTTTTTTGCTCAGGACTCCATTCATGGGGATGGAGTTGCTGCCGTCGTTTTTGTAGTAATAATCACCTATTGGTGTTTTTATTTCGGCAAAATCGGAAGGGTAAGCGGCGCAGATTTTAAGCAGGAGATCGTAATCCTCTTCCCAGGTTATAGAGGTGTCGAACGAGAGGATGTTTGGGGATACAATTGATCGGTCGATGAGAAATGAGTGGATCGGGCAGAAGTTCGCTTTAAAGAGATCGCTCAAATTTTCACCTGAAAATGGTGCATTCTTCAGACCTGCAACGTGTATAAACTCAGGAAAAACGTTGGCGTTAATAACGCGGACTGTTGCAAATGCGATGGCTTTACCTGTTGCTTTCAGGCGCTCTGTCAGGATGCTATAGGCTTCAGGATAGAGTACATCATCATAATCCAGAAACCCTACGTATTGCCCGGTTGCAGTAGCCAGTCCCCTATTGAGCAGTTCTGTCCGTGCATCAGCAGGAAGCGGGCTCTCCCAGTTTTCAATAGTGAGTTCCGGCGCGTCAGTCAGCTGCAGCAAAGGAGCCAAAGCTGCCCTGGTATCAGCTATCTCTTGAGGGGTAAAACGCTGGACGACGATGATGATTCGAAGCGGCCTGTACTTTTGTCCTACCAACGAAAAAACGCAACGGTTCAACTCGCTCAGGCGGTGAACATCGTGAAAACGGATGATGCAGTCAACTTGATTTTTTATCATAACTTACCAGCGAGGTTGTGCAAAACTCATGTGATTTGAAAAGTCAGCAATATGGCGCCACTCCTCAGGAACACTTGCCGGAACCTTTGAGTGTATTGGTTTTCCGCGTCCATTCAGTTCTTCTTTCAACCAGTTCTCAAATTCAGGCGATCCCCATTTGCGAGCCAGCGTAATGCCGGACTCAAAAATCATCTGCAAGGTTTCCGGCGTCATCTCCCTATTGGTTACAGCATGCAGAAAGAGTGCACGGGGGCAGGTTTTCAACGCATACCCATGAGCCCTTGCACGCCACGAAAGATCAACATCTTCACAGTACATAAAGAACTCTTCATCAAACCCTCCCAAATCAAGGTAGGCCTCTTTTGAAATAGCGATACACGCCCCCGAGACCCATGGAGTATCAAGTGTTTCCGTATCGTATGGCTTGGGATGTTCTACAGGGAATTGCAGTGCCTCAACAAGTGCCTTGCCATGTGCCGCCTGAACGGTCTGGACCAGCGCTTTCACGGCATCGGGATGCAGGAGTCCGTCAGGATTAATGGCAATGTATATCTCATATCCAGCCTCAAAAGCCGCACGCATGAGCATATTGTGCCCGCCGCCGAACCCCTGATTACTCTGGTTATCCAGACGGGTAATAAAGCCTGTCTCCGGGGTCATATGTGCCGTGCTCGTTCCGTTGTCGATGAGAAAGAGCGAGCCGGCAGTGCTGAGTCCGGCTGTTTTCATCGAGATTTCCGCAGCACTGATTGCCCCGGCAAGCTCCTCTTTACTGTTTTTGTAGGTCACCAGCCCGATTGCCACCCTGGTATCAGGATTTATATCGATATGCGTTCCCAATGCGCGGTTTCTGATATGGTTAAAGAGTCGGGGTGCGGCATTGCTGAGCGGAGTCGGCATGACGCTACGAGGTTTCACTCCGCAAGGATCAAGCAAATGGAAAATTGATCGCTTAACGATTGTGGATAAATCCTTCACACCAGAAACCTCAAGAATCTTCGGAGTCGCTTCATAGAGTTCTGGACGGGCAATCTTGATCCAGTTGAACCCTGCATGTTCACAGGTATAGAAAAAGAGCCGTTCAAGCGAATGCGCAAGTGTGGCATCGGTCTGGCCCGACTCACTGTCAAAATCTTCAATTTGCAGTTCAAGAGCAAGCAAAGGCTTGAGCGCCAGAGTTCGAGCCCAGAACATGGAGCCCGAGGGAAAATCGAGCGGTTCACCCTCTTCAAGCGTGAAGCCCATTTTTTCGGCAAGCTTTTGTGCGTTCGGAAAATTGCCTCCCCAGTTCAGCCAGTGGCGCATCGGCTCAAAATGCTGGGCAGCAATCATACCGATATTCGGCAATTGCTCAAACGCATAAAGAATGCTGGTTACCACTTGCGGTGTTCCAAGCAGGCTCTCAAGGAGAAAGTGCCTCCAGGGCGACAACACATCTGCATGAGTTGATCGCTTCCCATGGATATGAAGCACATAGTCGTATTGATTATAGACATCGCTGAAAGAGACCAGTTTCGGTGCAATGTCACGGCCCTGGTTCGGAACGACACGGACGTCAACAGAGCCTTTTTTCCACCCGGCAAAGACGCATTTGATGGCTGCCGCCTTGAAATCGTCTGTGGTTGAAATATAAAGGTCAATATCCACCGGTACATTGCTGAGGTACGATTGAAATTCACTCGCAAGATTTTCGTAATAGAGGTGAATAATCGCCGCAACCTTTTTTCCTTCCATTGCCGGTGTTTCAGCAAAAGCAAAAGGCACGGCAATGCTGCAGTCAATATCTAAAGAACGAGCAGCTTCAGGCGGTTGGGGCTTGGCCGATGCCTCTGTATCTACAGGAGTCTTAGGCTCTTTGGGGTCGACAATGCCGAAAAGCTTAAAAAAAAATTTACGGACTTTTTTTACTCGCTTTTTTACCGAATGAGTAAGCTTTCGCACAGGCTTGGTCATCCGCCAGCTGCTTGAGTGTAAAAGCTTATCAAGCTGGTGTTCCAGTTCCGCTGACTGATGCCTCTCGTCATGCAGCATCGTGTTGAGATTGCCAATCTGAGCCTCACGTTCAGCCACAGCCTGTGAAAGTGATTGTAAAAGCTTATCAAGCTGGTGTTCCAGTTCCGCTGACTGATGCCTCTCGTCATGCAGCATCGTGTTGAGATTGCCAATCTGAGCCTCACGTTCAGCCACAGCCTGTGAAAGTGATCCAATACGCACATCATACTCGTCGGCCATAGCGCGTATAAGAGTCTCTATATAAGCATCACGTTCTGCAGCCGCACCGAGAAGTTTACTATTATGATGTTCCAGCTTGATCGTGTGACCAAGCCTCGAAACCAATGCCTTGATGAGGTGCTCGCCGGAAGCAGACTGAAAATCGTTGATGATGTCGCCGATTGCCTGGTTTTGTTCACTTCCTGCAAAAAGAACACCCAGCCCGTTCGAGTGGTCAAATGCAATATGGGGGTAGCGGGCTGCAATCTCTTCCCAGAATTGCCACACTCCAAAATCGCGATCACGGACGTTGACATCATGAAAAAGAACTATGCCAGAAGCCGACAGTTTAGGCAGCCATGCCTCGAAATCGTGTTTCACTGCCTCGTAAGTGTGGAGGCCGTCAATATGAAGCAGATCAATAGAGCCGTCGCTGAAATGCTCCAGAGCCTCATCGAAGGTCATGCGCAGCAACGATGAAAAGCCGGAGTAGCGCTCTTCATTATGCGACAAGACATCTTCAAAGATGGAATTATCGTAAAAACCGGCATGTTCATCGCCCTGCCATGTATCGACAGCATAACAGCGTGCAGGGAGGCGGTTGCTTACGACACTTTGGCAAAAAGCGAAGTATGAATTAGCGGAATGAGTACCGAGCTCTACAAACACTGAAGGTTTTACAGCTTCGATTATCCAGAATGCAAAAGGAATATGGCCAGCCCAGCCTATCGGGTCAACAATTCTATCCGGTTTCAGAAGAAGTGATGGAGAGATCATGTGCTCAGGTTGGGATGAGAATTTTATAGTATGTATTTTGTGAAGTAAATGTAGGAATTTCAAGGTTTTTCATACAATACCGCATGGTAGTATAATAATAAAAAAAGCAAT
>CAILXB010000184.1 GCA_903838025.1 uncultured Chlorobiaceae bacterium | reverse complement strand
GTTGACCAGCGGAATGCCTTGATGTAGGAGTCGTAGAGCGAGTTTTTGTTGGTGGCATCGGTGGCGGCGGCATAGGTGGCCGCAATCCGCCCATCAAGCTTCGTATAGCTCTGATTCTGCGCATTGTCGTTGGCAGATTTCTGGCCGACGGAGTAGGGCGGGTTGCCGATAATCACCCGCAGTGGCGTCTTTTTCTGCGCCGATACCCGTTCGGAGTTCTGCGGAAACATCTCGGAAAAGAGCACAGTGCTGGCATCGGTTTCCCCGAGCTGAAAGGTGTCGGTGAGGCAAATCCCGTCGAAGGCTTTGTAGGTGGTGGCGTCGCCCGTCATGTCGTGAAAGGCGTTCTCGATGTTGACTGCGGCGATGTAGTAGGCGAGCAGCACAATTTCGTTGGCGTGTATCTCATGCTGGTACTTGTGTTCAAGCTCCCTCTGCCCGATGAGACCGCTTTGCAGCAGGCGGGTGATGAAGGTGCCTGTGCCGGTAAAGGGGTCGAGAATGTGGACGTTTTCATCGGCGAGGGTGCGGCCAAACTCCTTTTTGAGAAGGTCATTGACGGAGTGAATGATGAAGTCAACCACCTCGACGGGAGTGTAGACAATGCCGAGCTTTTCGACCATGCCGGGGAAGGCGGTTTTGAAGAACTTGTCGTACAGCTCAATGATGATGCGCTGTTTGCCTGCGGCGTTGTCGATGTCGGCAGCCCGCATTCTCACGGACTCATAAAACTTTTGCAGGGTATCGAAATCTTCCTGGATGGTCTGCGCTTCGAGCAGGTCGAGCATCTTCTGCATCGACACTGATATCGGGTTGTTCTGCACGAAGGAGTAGCCTTTGAAGAGTGCTTCAAAAACCGGCTTGGTAATAACGTGCTGCGAGAGCATTTCAACGGCCTCCTGCTCGGTGATGGAGGGGTTGATGTTCTGCCGCAGGCCGCCGAGAAACTCCTGAAAAGCTCTCTTGTGCTCCCCGTCAGCCTTGATGAGGCGGTTGATTCTTTCGGCCTGCCGCTGTGCAATCTCCGCAACATTCTTCGCCCACTGCTCCCAGTAGCGCCGGTCGCCAACCTTCTGCACCAGACGGGCAAAGAAGACGCTTTGCAGTTGCTGGAACTGCATGGCCAACTGTTGCCGACTGTTCTCTGTAGCATTTCCGTAAGCCGTTGCAGGATCGTTTGCTCCATCTCCGCTGCTTACCAGCCCTTCAGCTCCGCCATCGCCATAGTTGCCATGATCGGGTCGGCCAACCAGAATCTGTTCGGGCCGATGTCTGTTCAGCTCAATTTTGTTGACGGTGGCGTTGAACCGGTCATCATGGGCACGCAGGGCGTTGAGCACTGACCAGACCACCTTGTAGCGCTCATTGTCGTCAAGCGCCCTTGCTGGATCGATATCGGAGGGAACAACAATGGGAATAATAATATAGCCGTACTTTTTTCCGGGAGCCTTGCGCATCACCCTGCCCACCGACTGCACAACATCAACCGAGGAGTTGCGGGCCGAGAGGAAGAGGACGGCATCGAGCGTTGGCACATCAACCCCTTCGCTGAGGCAGCGGACATTGGTGAG
>CAILXB010000183.1 GCA_903838025.1 uncultured Chlorobiaceae bacterium | reverse complement strand
TTGCCAGTGAAGGGATCATTCCGAAATACTTTTTTTCACATGGTGAGTGTGACGATTTGGAAATAGGAGAGCGTAGCGATATTTTTCAAGCAGAATAAGTTCCATTCTCGTTTGCAGGGCGGAGGTTACTGCGGGGAGATGCTGTGGCATATCCATATAATGCCACAAATCAATCCCAATCCAGGCGCAAGGATAACGTATTTAATGAGTTTGACCATGAAAAAGCTGCCAGTAGGAATACAGACCTTCAGCGAGATCATAAACGAGGATTACCTGTATATCGACAAAACGGGGATAGCCTGTAGCCTGATCGATAACTTTAAATATGTTTTTCTGTCGCGTCCCCGTCGATTCGGGAAAAGCCTGTTTCTCGACACGCTGAAAAATATTTTTGAGGGAAATCGGGAGCTGTTCCGGGGGCTGCTGATTGAGGAGCAGCGGAGCTGGGAGGTGAGCTATCCGGTCATCCAGATTAGTTTTGGTGGCGGAATTGACAGCCCGGAAACGCTTCGCAAAAATCTTTTTTATATCCTGAATGACAATCAGGAACGGCTGGATATTACTTGCGTGGAGAAAGAGGATCCCAATCAGTGTTTCGCAGAACTCATCAAGAAAGCCTCACAGAAATATCATCAAAAGGTTGTCATTCTCATTGATGAGTATGATAAACCGCTTTTGGATAATATTGAGAATATTCCCGAGGCTCTGCTTATTCGGAATGGAATGCGGAACTTTTATACTAAAATCAAGGAGAACGACCGGTATCTGCGCTTTGCGTTCCTTACCGGAGTGAGCAAATTCGCCAAAGTGTCGATCTTCAGCGGTCTGAACAATCTTGAAGACATCAGCCTGAACCCTGCCTTTGGCAATGTCTGCGGGTACACCCAGCTTGATCTGGAGACCACTTTTGCCCCATATCTCGAAGGGGTGGATATGGAACAGGTCAAAAGCTGGTACAACGGGTATAACTTTTTGGGTGATAGTGTTTATAACCCTTACGATATCCTGCTGTTTATCAAGAACCAGTGTGTGTTCAAAAACTATTGGTTCGAGACAGGAACACCAACGTTTCTCATTGATCTTATCAAAAAGAACAATTATTTTATCCCCAGGTTTAATGGGTTACAAGTTAATGAGCCTCTGGTCAACAGCTTTGATATTGAAAATCTTGCTCTGGAGACCATTCTGTTCCAGACTGGTTATTTGACCATCAAGCGCTTGATACAGGAGGATATGGAAGTGGTGTACGAGTTGGGATTTCCCAACAGGGAGGTGCAGATCAGTTTCAACAGATATATTTTGCAATCGATGACGAGCGGATTGGAACAAGTGACGATCCGACGTGAGCTGCTTGCTTTCATGAAAAGTGGTGACGTTGGAGCTTTTGAACCCGTTATCAAACGCCTTTTTGCCAGTATCGCCTATAATAATTACACCAACAACGACATTGAGAGGTACGAGGGCTTTTACGCCAGCGTGCTCTATGCTTATTTTGCCAGTATCGTGGTGGACATTATCGCTGAAGATGTGAGCAACAAGGGCAGAGTTGACCTGACGCTGCAGGTCGGAGGGAGAACCTTTCTCTTTGAATTCAAGGTGACCGACGGGGAACCGCTGGAGCAGATCAGGAAGATGAAATATTATGAGAAATATGCTGGAGAACGCTATCTGATTGGCATTGTCTTCGATCCAAAGGCGAGAAACGTCAGCAAGTTTGAGTGGGAGAAGGTCGCGCAGGAAGGCCGCGTGGCGCGTTAACATCGCCTTTGTGCGTATCTGCCAAAACTGCTTGTTCAAACAGACCCTGAAGAGTTAACAGTAAAAGAGGGGCGGTGCCTTTCCGCTGCTCGGTGCACTTTATCTGCATCGCCTGAAGGAACGTACTCGCCAGCTTTATGAGCGAGGAGTCTCGACTGCGGCAGTACGTCATCAACTGGCACCGCTGGCTCCATGGCGGTTCGGATGGTATGGTATCAACCGGCATGCGGCATCACTCAATACTGGATCTCTGTCCTGAAACATCTTCACATCACCGGGGCCACGGTTCAACCCTGATGCCGGGGCGGTTTATGACCACTCCGGCAGAGCAAAGGTAGCCTGGCAAAAACGTGCCCCACGACAGGGGTTGACCGAAGGTGTGGACTCTTTCAAGT
>CAILXB010000182.1 GCA_903838025.1 uncultured Chlorobiaceae bacterium | reverse complement strand
TTAAATTTTCATTGTAAAACTGACGGAAGCGCTGGTTGATTTCGTTGCGGACGCGCCGGAACACGACAAGCTGCTCCTCTTTTGTCCCCTCGGCATCTGCGGGATCATCAAAGCCGATGTGGATGCGGTGCTCAACCTTGCCGGTAAAAACCGGGCAGGATTCATTGGCCCCGTCACAGACCGTTATCACATAGTCGAACGCCTTTCCGAGAAATTCATCGACACTTTTCGGCATGTTCAGGCTGATATCGACCCACTCTTCACGCATCACCTGCACGGCGAAGGGGTGAACTGCTGCAGCGGGTTTGGTACCTGCGGAATAGACCTCAAGTGAGGTGTCGAAGGAGCGGAGAAATCCTTCGGCCATCTGGCTGCGGCAGGAGTTTCCGGTACAGAGAATGAGGATTGATTTTTTCATTTTTTGTAGTGTTTGTTTGAGCCTCTTTTGGTTGACCGACAGTCACCCGGTTATTTATAAAACAAGATTAAAAACAAATCCCACCAGCATGATCCCCAGCGCTACAACTCCAGCGAAGACGGCGATAAGGCGGGGCTTCAGCACCTTGCGGAGAATAATCATCTCCGGGGCGGAGAGGGCGATGACGCTCATCATGAAGGCCATCACCGTTCCGAGGGCGGCCCCCTTGCCGAGCAGCGCCTGCACGACGGGGAGAATACCCGCTGCGTTGGAATACATGGGAACGCCAATCAGCACGGCAACAGGCACCGACCACCAGACGCTTTTGCCCATCAGTGACGCCATAAAATTTTCAGGGACGTAGCCATGAATTCCGGCACCAAGCCCTACGCCAAGCACAATGTAGAGCCACACTTTGCCGACAATATCGCGAACGTGGTGGAGCCCTTCGCGAATTCGCAGGGGCAGGCTCATCGACACGCCCTCCACTTCAGCAGAAACCACTCTCTCTTGCAGCTTTTGCACCCACTCCTCCAAAAAACGCTCCATCTGGAGTTTGCCAATCACCATTCCGGCAATGATGGCAACAGCGAGACCCATAGCGGAATAGAGCAGGGCCACCTTCCAGCCAAACATGCCAAAGAGCAGGGCGAGGGCAACCTCATTGATCATCGGTGCTGAAATCAGAAAGGAGAAGGTGACGCCAAGCGGAACTCCCGCCTGCAGAAAGCCGATAAAAAGCGGCACTGCCGAGCAGGAGCAGAAGGGGGTCACAATGCCGAGAGTTGCCGCCATGACGTTTCCGACCCCGGTACGCCGCCCCGAAAGCAAGGCACGGGTGCGCTCGGCGGAGATGAAGGTGTGTACCACTCCCATCAAAAAGACTACCGCCGTGAGCAACAACAGCACTTTTGGCACTTCATAGAGAAAAAAGTAGAGCGCTTCACCAAAGCGGTTTGCCCGGGTAAATCCGGCAAACTGAAGAGAGAGTGAGGCGAACCCTTCGAGATTGTTGTAGAGAAAAATCCACAAGAGGGCTCCGGCAACAACACCAGAGAGCCATTGCACATTTTGCCGCCCAAAAGCTTTGGCGAGTTGATGCCGGGAACCTTGCTTCATCGTATTCAATACCTTTAGTTAGAGCCACAGCAGCCTGAAGTTTTTGAACCATGGCTTCCACAACATCCCCCCTGAGGTTTTGCCATCAAAAGCTCCTTGATCTCTTCACGAGAGGGAACACGCCCTTTGCAGAGCACACGCTCATCAACAACGAGCGCCGGAGTTGAGATGATATTATAGGCCATGATCTGCTGAATGTCCTCCACTTTTTCAACCGAAGCGTTAATACCTTCAGCGGCAATAACCGCTTTTACTGCATCAAAAAGCTGATCGCATGTTGCACAGCCACTGCCAAGAATTTTTACCTTTTTCATTGTTGTATCGTTTACCTGTTTATCTGTTTATCTGTTTATCTCAAAATGAGCTATTGCAAAAAATTTCGCGGGGTTTGCACCCTGCTGCCACCACCTTTCGTTTTTACATAACCGCTTTTAATGGCAATCGTAGCGGCAAGCAAGATCTGCGTTAAAAAAACCACCAAACATCGAGTAAGCTTTCCGCCAGTTTTCACGATGAATACAGTAACGGACTTTTGGAGGGTTTATTTCGCCCTGAATCAGCCCGGAATCAAGCAGCGCCTTGAGATGCTGCGAAATGGTAGACTGCGCCATGGGAATAATCTCCGTCAACTCACCCGTGAAGCAGCACTGCTGACTGGCAAGCAACTTCAAAATCCTGATTCTCACGGGATGGCTGATCGCCTTGGCAATAGAGGCCATCCCCTCCTCCTCCCCACTGTACTCAACCGCAGACAACGTTCTCTTCATAACAAGACCTTCGTTTATAATAGTTCATCGCAAATGTACGATTAATAAAACAAAAGACAAAAAATAGTACGAATTGCAAGTTTCACTGCTGATTGATGATACCAGCAGATCACTCCACCGCCGCTCTTTTGATGTAAAAAAACTTTGATTTGCATTAAAGTGGCACATTTTAATACAGAAAATGAATTAAAGTGATAGATTTACTGCCAATCTGAATAAAGAACAGGATCAAGGAGAGTAATAAAATGTTTAACCGACGTGCCGTAGAAGAGATACAATCATGGTATAACCGGAGCAAGCGCAAACCGCTGGTCATACGCGGTGCCCGACAGGTTGGAAAAACAACTGCCGTCCGGCTTGCCGCCGAGAAGCTCTCTGTCGGGATTCTTGAAATCAACCTTGAGCGTCATACCGAGCTTGAACCTCTCTTCAAAAACTACAAGGTCGAAGAGCTGCTCTTTGCTTTTTCACTGATAAGCGGCGAACAAATTAGTAAGGAGAGCAAGGCAATCCTCTTTTTGGATGAAGCACAGGCAACCCCTTCGGCATACGCTTGTCTGCGATACTTCCATGAGGATATGCCGGGCCTCGCAGTCGTCTTGACCGGGTCGTTACTCGATCAGGTGCTGCGTGAGAGCGCTCTTTCGACTCCGGTTGGACGTGTTGAACACCTCTTTATGGGCCCGCTGACCTTTGAAGAGTTCCTTTCGGCCACCGGAGAGTCGACTGCTCTCAACGCCATTGAAATGCTCACGCGGAGCACCATGCACCTGATCCCCGACAGTGTGCATGAAAATTTGATGGCCCAGGTTCGTCGCTACACCCTCTGCGGCGGAATGCCCTACTGTATCCAGACGGCCATCGACACCCGGTTCAATCATGCCGAAATAGCGAAATATCAAATCGAGCTTCTTCAGAGCTACAAGGATGACTTTGCAAAGTATACCGGATCACAAACCGCGCTGCAACTCAACGCATTTTTTAATGGAATCATCGGTCAAATCGGCCTCCAGTTCTCTCATAAACAGGCCAATGAAATCGCGCTCGACAGCAGCGGCAATAACCGCCAGTTGAACCAGGCTCTTGAACAATTTCTTGAAGCAAGGCTCTTCTATCGCGTTCTGCACTCTGGTGCCGATACCATCCTCCTTGGTGGCGACACAAAAATCAGAATCAGCAAATTTTTGTTTATCGACATCGGCCTGCTGCTGGCAGCTCAGGGAGTTCGGGCACAAAGCATCATGAGTGCTCCTCTGGAACTGGCAAATCGCGGCATCATCGCCGAACAGTTTGTCGGTCAGCAACTCCTCGCTGCAAAAGCCGGCTACATCAACCCGGCGCTCTACTACTGGCAACCCCCGAAATCGGAAGGGCAGGCAGAGATCGATTTTCTCTACGAAAGCGGAAACCGGGTCTACCCGATAGAGGTGAAATCGGGCACAAGCGGTACCATAAAGTCGCTGCACTCCTATGTGCTGAAAAAGCAAACCTACGAGGCAATAAGAATCAGTTCAGCAAAGCCATCCGTTCATGAACTGGTGGCAAAGATGAACCTGCAGAAAAAATCGTTTCAGTTGATCAACATTCCCTTTTACATGGTCAACCAGATTGAGCGGATGGTGAATGAGAGATGAGGGCTCGCGCCCGAATTTTGAACCTGAGACTCTACGTTCATTTCATGTTTATTCAATATCTTGAAAACAGCCACGGCAGAAATATTGCAAGGAGAGGCTCAGGACAAACTCTATTTTGCATAGAATTACAAATTTATTTCAATTTACTCTGACTGTTGGATGAACACGTATCAGCAACAAAAATCCGACAACGACCCTTGTGTTGAGTTTATTGATGTCGGGGTAACAAAGCTGAGCCCGGCAGGGAAGGCGACGCTCATTCTTGACCGGATCTCTTTTACTGCCCAACGGGGCCAAATAACCGGAATAATCGGAGCTTCAGGAAGCGGCAAAAGCACCCTGATTCGACTGTGCAACCGCATGGACGATCCTTCGGAGGGAACAATTGAACTGAATGGGCAAAACATTGCAACCATAAACCC
>CAILXB010000181.1 GCA_903838025.1 uncultured Chlorobiaceae bacterium | reverse complement strand
GTATGGCACGAGATTCCTGATTTTCGTGAATTCTATGAAATCCCCGACGGGTTATTTCGCCAACAAGTACCGATGTTCGACGAAAGAGTGGTGCGCGAGCTCTTAATCAACGCACTGGTTCATCGTCCCTACACCCAACGTGGTGATATTTTTCTCAACCTACACCCAGACCGCCTGGATATTGTTAATCCGGGTCGTTTGCCATTAGGTGTTACTCCTCTCAATGTTCTTCATGAAACACGGCGGCGGAATGAAAACCTTACCCGACTTTTTCATGACTTGAAACTGATGGAGCGAGAAGGAACAGGATACGATACCATGTATGATATACTCTTGTCACAAGGACGCCCTGTACCCCAGGTTGTAGAGGGATCGGATTCCGTATCTGTTACGCTGAAGCGTGTTGCCCCAGAGCGGCATGTCATGGACTTTATCGCCAAATCAGACCAACTCTATCCGCTTACCCAGAGAGAGCGAATTGGATTAGGATTGTTGGCCATGCAGGAATCGCTTACGGCTCGTGATATGGTTTTGCAGCTTGAGCTTACCGATATAAAGCAGCTTAAACACTGGTTAGTGCGATTGCTTGATTGGGGGTTGGTGCAGCAAAGTGATCGAACACAGGCAACTCGTTACTTGATTCAACAGGAGATGCTGCGTACCTTGCGTTTTCCAACCAATACCACCCTTAAACGTTTAGAACCTTATCGCCTGCGAGCATTAGTGCTGGAAGACCTTGAACGTCATCCAAACTCATCCATTGGTGAAATTCATAGCCGTATCGGCGAAGAGATTCATTCAAAACAGATAAAACGTGCTCTCGACAAGTTGGTTGAAGCCGAACAAGTTTGCCCTATTGGTGATAAACGGGGACGTCGATATGCCTTGGTTCATTAAAAAGTTATCGGACACCTCTGAGTCATGTCCGATAACTGTCCGATAACTGTCCGATAACTGTCCGATACTTCAGCTCCATCCATGTCGAGATGACAATAAAATGAGTCAAAATGGCCTTTGATCAATCAACAAGAAATCGACTTCAACGTTTTGTCAATGATGCACGTAAAGTGCTGGAAGAGGAGTTTACCCGACAACTTCAGAACGATTATGGGTTAGACCCGAAATCGGGTGCCATCACTGAGCTTGACAACTTGCGGCATCTCAATGATGCCCAGCGTGAAACTGCCCGCATCTTGCGCGACACCTTGTCGCACTACTGCGCAAGTGGGGATATGGATGGAAAACAAGCTCTTGATCGAATTGTCCGTGAACAGGCATTTACCGTCCTCAATCGTTTAGCCGCTCTTCGGATGGCTGAAGCTCGTGGGCTCCTTGTCGAGTCGGTTGGCAGTGGCTTTCAGGCCAAGGGGTTTCAGTTGTATGCTCGGTTATCGGGCACCGGTCTTGGTGAAACAGCCGAAGCTTACCGCATCTACCTGTTCAGCGTTTTCGACGAACTGGCTCAAGAGCTTCCAGGACTCTTTTACCGATTTTCACCCCAAGGTCGCTTGTTTCCGCGCGAGTCGGCGCTTTTGCCATTGCTCAACCTGATCAACAATGCTGAAATCGAACCACTATGGAGTGAAGATGAAACCATTGGCTGGATTTATCAATATTTCAACTCAAAAGAAGAGCGTAAATCTATGCGGGATGCTTCGCAGGCTCCTCGCAATAGCCGCGAGTTGGCCGTGCGGAACCAGTTTTTTACCCCACGCTATGTCGTAGAGTTTTTGGTGGATAATACCTTGGGCAGGTTGTGGTTCAACGTGATTGGTGGGAAAACGGTGCTGCGCGATCGTTGTCAATATCTGCTTGTAAAACCTGACGAAACACCCCAGGCAGCAACCAAACTGCGCGATCCGCGTACCCTGAAACTGCTTGATCCTGCATGTGGTTCCATGCACTTTGGTCTTTATGCGTTTGACCTCTTTCTTGAGATATATCGTGAAGCCTGGATCTGGGAACAGCAGTATGGCACAGGCTCATTGGATCTATCTGCTTCGCCACAGGCAGGCTTTCAACCTCTGAGCCTAACCTACAATGACGAGGGTGACTACCTCCGTGACGTACCCCGTTTGATTATCGAACACAATATTTATGGGGTGGATATCGATCCCCGTGCCGTGCAGATTGCCTCTTTGGCACTTTGGTTGCGGGCACAGCGAGCCTGGCACGACACAGGGGTGAAAGCCAAAGATCGGCCGTTGATTGGTGTGGGGCATGTGGTTGCTGCTGTAGCACCACCCGCTGAATTGGAACTCCGACAGCAACTCACCGCATCTATGGATAAACGTGATGCCGTGCTGTTTGAAAAGACGCTGCAACTGTTGAAAGGATTGCCAGAATTAGGTGTGCTGCTCCAGGTGGAGCGAGAGCTGCCAAAGTTAATTCGTGAGGTTTATGGAGGAGGTAAAGAGGAAGACCTCTTCACTGCGCAAGACAAGGGTATATGGGAAAAAGCAGAAATTCGGTTGCGTGAAGCTTTAACAGATTTTGCTACCGCAACAAAATCAACATATCAAGGTCGGCTGTTTGCGCAGGACGCTTTGCAAGGATTTCGTCTGATCGACCTATGCAGCGAGGTGTTTGACGTGGTGGTGATGAATCCGCCATTCGGCTTGTCATCCAAAGAGCTGTTTGAACAACTTAAAGAGAGTTTCCCTGATGGGTATGTTGATCTTTATGCTTGTTTTATTTGCCGTGCTGTTGAATTATGCTCGGGTTGGGTTGGCGCTATAACCTCAAGATCTTTCATAATTACGAAGAAATTAGAGCGGCTCAGGGCAATTTGGGTGACCCCAAGGCTTGAATGCCTTCTTGATCTTGGTTGGCCTGTTATGGACGATGCTACTGTACAGTCTGCTGCATTTACTCTTAACTGCACGAAGCTAGGGCCGAGTGATGACATAATTGCTATTGATAGAAAACCATACTCAAATAAATCAGATTTATTAATTTCGAAAAATATTAATAGAATAGACATACCAGACTGCTTTGAAGTCAATAGGGAGTTGATGTGCAAGATTCCAACAGCTAAAATTCTGTATAACCTAGATCAGAATGCGTTGCAATTATTCTTGACTTCAATGCGTATTGGAGATGAAATAATAATTGCTAAAATAGGTATGAGGTCATTTAGCGATTTTCGCTTTCTTAGGGCTCGTCATGAAGTCAACCCATTATTTATCGGAAAAGATTTAACATGGGTGTCATTAGCAAAGGGTGGAGCATATGCGGTTTTCTATTCCGATTTGCCTTTACTAGTAAATTGGGAAAATGATGGCGCTCAAATTTGTGAGGTTAACCGCTTGGTAAATGGACAGACTGCTCAGGCAAGGCAGGCTTCAGTTCACTACTTCAAGCGAGGAGGAACTTATACACGACGATGCAAAGATTTCGGGGTTCGTGTTCTACCAGACAACTTTGTGATTAATGCAATGGGACCCGCTATATTGCCGGTGGGTGATTTTTCCGCTATTTCTGTTGTAGGGCTAATGAATGCACGCCTTTTTAAGGCCATAATTAACCTCCAAGCCAACGCAAATTTATACGACACTGGTATCGTCGAATCTTGTCCCTATATCCCTCTGCCCACGGAAAGCTTGAAACTTCTTGAGGATTTGACAAACCAAAGTATTAGTGCATTGCGACGCAAATCGCAAAGGGCTGAAGGTGATGCTTTGTTTGTTTGCCCTGAAATTGGTAGTTCTTTCGTTGAAATGGAGGCGTTGGAAAAAGTACGATTCAAAGAGGTTCAAACGATCATTGATGATTCAATACAACAGATAAATGCTTTGGTTGATGAAGCCTATCAGATTGATTCTTCTGCTATCGAAAGAATAGTGATCGATCAAACATCAGAAGACGACGATGAGTCAACACCATCTGACGAGGATGATGAGGTTGATAATGATGAAAGAAGTCAAGGCAAGATAGAGCAATCCAAAACCCTGGCATCAAATCTTTTATCTTATACTTTTGGCTGTGCAATTGGTCGCTGGGATATAAGATACGCTAATGGTGATCGTCGCATCCCGGTTCTTGGTGATGCTTTTGAAGAACTCCCACAGTATTTTCCGGGAGCATTGTTGGTTGGCACATCAAGTATACTCGCAGATAACTACTTATTGAGTTTACCACTTTCAGGAATTATCGTTGATGATGAAGGGCATCACTTCGATATTATAGAGCTACTCCGTCCTGTTTTTTCTGCTATCTGGAAGGAAAATGCAGAACAAATTGAACATGATATCACTAATGTTCTTGGCGATGATTCACTTCGACATTATATCCGCAAGCCAACTAGATTTTTTGCTAATCATTTGGCAATGTATACGCGTAGTAAGCGGAGGGCGCCGATCTATTGGCCATTATCAACATCATCCGGGAGCTATACGCTGTGGTTGTACTATCCAATGTTGACAAATCAGACGCTTTACACGGCAATTAATGATTTTATGGACGGACCTAATGGTAAGCTCAAGCAGACCAGTGATGAAATTACCTCGCTTCGAAACAAAGGCTCTGCTCGCACGAGCGAAGACGAAAAGCAATTCGAGTCGCTGCAAGCCTTCGAGCTCGAGTTGATTGAGCTGCGTGACACTTTGCTCAAGTTGGCGCCTACTTATAAACCCAACCTTGATGACGGTGTGCAAATTAATGCGGCGCCTCTATGGCCTTTGTTTAGGCACAAGCCCTGGCAGAAGGTGCTGAAAGAGACCTGGGAAAAGTTGGAAAAGGGTGATTACGACTGGGCTCATTTAGCAATGAATTACTGGCCGGAACGCGTGCGCCTGAAATGCAAGACAGACAAATCCCTTGCCATTGCCCATGGTTTGGAAGAACTTTATATCGAACCTGTGGGTAAAGTGAAAAAAGTGCGCAATAAAAAAAATGCTGGAGTAGATAAATGAGCATTGCTGAATTTATCCGAGAGAACGTCCTGCGACCGCGCTTGAAACAGGCAGGCTGTTTGGTTGTGTACGACGCTGAAAAACGTTATCGCCAGCAATGCTTCGACCTGGCCAGCGAAAAGGTTTGCGTCATTGATGCAGGTGAAAGCAGTATCGAAAGCCGGGAGGCCGCGTTGTTTGCACTCAGGGATGTTGGCCAGTCGAATTCACAAGTCGAAGCATTATTGATCTATGTCCCGGCGAAACGTTCAGAAACAGATGAGCAGAAACAGGTAGACCCTTTTGCTCTTTATGCAGGATGTGGCGCTCTCTTTCCTCAAGATGATGGTGACGAATACCTCAGCTTATGCTTACGTGCCAGGCCTGATCACGCCACGGAGATTCGGCAGTTGTTTGCTCGAACGGCTATGGAACCATCGTTTGCCGTGATTGATGCTATTGGCGGAGGAGTAAGTTGGCCGCAACTGCGCGCAACATTGAAAGTCGAGTCAGGCCGTGAAATTCTTGTGGCATTGATGGCGCCTACCTCACTCCAGATAGAGGCACTGAAAGCTCAAGAAGGTTGGGTGCAAGAAGCCCGAGATTTTTTGCAGAAGACTCTATCCTTGCACTTGAAAACACGCGGTAAAACGTGGTCAACGGTTGCTGATGAGCTTTGGCGCTATGTGTTGTTCAGTGAATTTGTTTTTGATCTACCGGGAGCATTGCCTGACCCGCTGAAGGGAGTGCCTCATGCCCCGATAGAAGCAAGACCAATTATAGATGACGTTTGTGACAGATTACGCAGTGACCAGAAGTTGCGTATTACGTTTATTGAGCGGGCTGAGACAATTGAGGCAGAACTGAATATGGCGGAGCTGTGCGCTGATATCGACGACTTGGGCGTCAGGGATACCTTTCCATTTGAAGAGCGTACCTTTTTGCGAAACGCTATTAAAGGCATTACATCCAATGATACCGATACGACGCGAACTCTTTTGACTCGCTATAAGAGTTCTGTCTGGCTCGGCAAAGGAGAGAGTCTCGCGCAGTGGGAGTTGGTTCGTTCCGGGCTTAGTTTAGTGGAAGCTTGTGATGATTACGATCGTCAACTGCCAGATCACGCCCGTTCACAGGCTGATCTGCTTGACTTTTATCTTGGAGGTTTACGGGAGGTAGACCGTCTTCAAAGGGAGTTCGAACAAGCTGTTGGTGATTTTCCTGAACAACATGACTTCATGCAAGAGGTTATTAATCAGGCCCGAGGCCGTTATCGTCGACTTGCAGAAAAAGTACAGGGTGTTTTTGTAAAACATATAGAGAGTTCAGGTTGGCCACCGACCGGACGCATGGCTAATGCCGATGTGTTTGATAGTTTGGTTGCAAGTCGGCTCAAGGAACGTGGAGGTAAGGTCGCTTACCTGATGGTTGATGCGTTACGGTACGAGCTGGGTGTTGCACTCGAAAAACTACTTGCCGAAGATGGTCCTGTGGAATTGCACGCTGCCTATGCTCAATTGCCTACCATCACCCCGGTAGGGATGGCAAGCCTCTTGCCTGGAGCGAGTCATAATTTAACCTTTTCATTGGTAGACAATTCCCTGGTTCCGAAGTTGGCCGGTATGCCAGTGAACAATGTTAATCAACGGATGGAGGTTTTGAAAAAGCACCTCGGTGACCGTTTTGAGTCGATGGCGCTGAATGATTTTGTGCGTGGTAAGCAAAAAATTGCTGAAACTATCGATCTTTTGGTTTTGCGTTCAACAGAAATCGACAGCCAACTGGAGAGTAATCCAGAAACAACCATAGGCCTTATCCCAGGTACGCTCAAATTGATTCGTGTGGCTCTTCACAAGTTGCGTGGTATGGGATTCAAGGAAGCGCTCATTGTGACAGATCATGGTTTTTTTCTTAACGCTCATGCTGAAGCGGGTGACGTGTGTGTTAAGCCACAAGGCAACTGGCCAGTCAATACGCATGATCGCATGATGCTCGGAAGTGGTACTGGAGACAGTCATAGTAGCGTCATTAGTGCGGAGAAGGTTGGTATTCGTGGGGATTTTGCACAGGTAGCACTCCCTCGCAGTATGGCACCTTACCGATCAGGTCATTTGTACTTTCATGGAGGAGCATCACTCGCTGAAGCAGTAGTGCCCGTATTGATAGCGAGGCTTGATACATTGGTTCATGCAGAGGTAAGAAAGCTCAATGTTGAACTTTTTTATAAGAATGGAGCAAAGCGTATCACAACAAGAATTCCTGTCATTGAGGTGGAATTAGCTTCTGGAGGTCTCAATACCTTGAACTTGTTTGAAATTCCTGGTATTGAGGTGTTGATTGAGGCTCAGGATAGCAAGGGGAATGTAGTCGGGGAACCCAGACCTTGTGGTGAGGTGAACCATACGACACGTACTGTGGTATTGGAACCTGGTCAGCGGAAGCAAATAGCACTAAGAATGGATCCGGATTTTGAGGGCAAGTTTACGGTGAAGGTACTGAACCCTGCAACACTGGCCAGTTATGGTGGTCTTAACCTGGAAACAGATTATACAGTATGAATGAGATCAATGAGCTGGACAATAAACTGATTGCGGCCTTCGATGGTAAGGTGTTAAGAAAAGATCTGCTTCACCGTATCAAAAAAGGTACAAACATTCCAACATTTGTACTTGAGTTTCTCCTTGCACGTTTTTGTGCAAGTGATGACCCGGCAGAGATGGATGCAGGTATGGAAGCTGTGCTGGCAACCCTTCAGGAAAATTACGTTCGTCCGGATCAAGCGAATGCTGCACAGTCGAAGGTTGCCACCAAAGGGAAGCATCGTTTTATCGACAAGGTACATGTCCGATACGTTGAAAAAGATAAGCGCCACTGGGCTTCACTGGAGAATTTCAATTCGCAGCGCATTGCGATCAGTGAGAAGTTTTATCGAGATAATGATCGACTCCTTGAGGGCGGTATATGGGCCGAGGTAACACTTGCTCACAACGATATCGAAGAAGATAAATATGCGTTTTACATAGAGGATTTGCGTCCAATCCAGTTATCGCGATTTGATTTCGAGCGATACGCAAAGGGTCGCGCTGATTTTACTCGGGATGAATGGATTGATGTTATTCTTCGCTCTGTTGGTTTAGAACCACTAAAGCTTTCACAGAGGGTGAAGATGCATTTCATTGCACGCCTGGCAGCCCTTGTTGAATCTAACTACAACTATATTGAACTTGGTCCACGAGGAACTGGCAAATCCTATTTTTTCAGCGAGTTTTCTCCCTATGCAACATTAGTTTCAGGTGGACAAGCGACTAAAGCGACTCTGTTTTACAACAATCAGCGGCAGAAGGTGGGGCTTGTGGGCTTTTGGGATACTGTCGCTTTCGATGAAGTTGGTGGCATCAAGGTACGCGACCATGATACTATGCAGATCATGAAAGATTTTATGGCCAACGGCCGATTTTCACGTGGTGTCGAAGTGATTGCCGATGCAAGCCTCAGTTTTGTCGGTAATTTTAATGAATCGGTACAACAGGTTGTCAATTCAACCGAACATGATCTCTTTTTACCGCTGCCCAGCGAATTTGATCTTGCCATATTGGATCGTTTTGCTGCCTATATTCCGGGTTGGGAAATGCCAAAGAATAGCAGTGAGTTCTTGACGACCCACTACGGTTTCATTACGGATTATTTAGCTGAAGCATTTCACTATCAGTTCAAGTACACGAATCGGTATGAGGAAGTTAGTAAGCGTGTTCGTCTTGGAAAATCAATCGAAGGACGAGACGAAAAGGGCATCAAGAAAACCATTTGTGCTTTTTTGAAAATTCTGCACCCGTCAGGGATGCCGACGGATGATGAATTTGAAGAGTACGTCGCTTATGCCACAGAATGCCGACGCCGTGTTAAGGAACAGATGAATAAACGAAAGCCGGATGATGAGTTCGCCCTTATTAACCTCTCTTATTTCAAGAACAACGGTGAGGAAATCATTGTCTACTGTCCGGAATCGAAGAATGCCAACGCTACACAACAACCAGTCCGACGCCGATTAAGTCAATCGGATGATCAGTCTGGTTCAGTTATCGACCCAAAACCAGCCAAACAACCAGCTCTTGTTGTAGAGGCCGAGCCTTTACCGAAAGCGACATCAATTGCACCGACTGTTCCTGCCGTGATTGTCCCTAATCCGGTGGAGCTTAGTGAGCAGCACTTCACAATCCTTTATGGAGATACTGGTTACAGTTATGAGACAATTATTGGTATCTATTTACTTGGCGCAAAGGATATCGTTATCGAAGACCCCTACATGCGCTTGCCGCATCAGATACAGAACTTTGTGCGTTTTTGCGAAACTGTCGTGAAATCAAATACGGTAAAAAAGATCACCCTCATCACTGGATATGACGACAATACACCGTTAGCTGATATCTCAGAAAAGTTGGATGAACTCAAGCAAAGTCTTCTGGAATTGGATGTTGAGCTTGATGTTCAACTTAACGTCAAAATGCATGATCGTGAAATCAGAATTGATAACGGCTGGGTGATAAAGATTGGGCGAGGCCTCGATTTTTATCAAAAGCCAGGTGGATGGTATGAGGTGGGCGCCAATGACCTCAGTTTGAGGAAGTGCCTTGAAACAAAGATTGATATTTTTCGTGCATAGTATATAAGGGAATGATGAACGATAATTACAATTTTAAACTGCGAAAAATAATTGGCGATGAACATTTTTATTTTCAGAATGGAAAACATTAGGGCATGGAGTAGCGTTGTTTGACATCCTCCTCGCCCTAAAGGACGAGGATTCCTACTGCGTCAGACACCCCGTGGTGCTGATCGCTTCGGCGAGTTCCTGTTGCTGATGGCCTTGGAGCACCATTCACTTGACAGGCTGAAAGGGCATGTCCTGCCCT
>CAILXB010000180.1 GCA_903838025.1 uncultured Chlorobiaceae bacterium | reverse complement strand
GGAGAGGCCTTTATCCGTGGTATGGCCGGAGAGCGCTTCTGTGTCCGCAACAGCGGTGTGACCGCCGTGGTTGAGGCCATTGGTGATCACGGCTGTGAATACATGACTGGCGGTACCGTGGTCATTCTCGGCAAAACAGGCAGAAACTTTGCTGCCGGTATGTCGGGCGGCATTGCATACATTTATGATGTTGATGGTACCTTTGCCAGCCATTGCAACCGTGAAATGGTTGATCTTTCGCCGGTTGATGATGTGTTGGAGCTTGCTACGCTTCAGTCACTCATTGAGCGCCATGTAGAGTATACCGGAAGTGACCTTGGCCAATCAATTCTTGATGACCCGGAGGCCCTTCGTCAGCGTTTTGTTAAAGTGATGCCGCAGGATTATCGTCGTGCGCTTGAAGCGATGAGAGAGGTTGAGGCTGCCGGACTGAGTGGAGATGAAGCGGTCATGGCCGCCTTTCATAAAAATATTCATGACCCGGCGCGAGTTTCAGGAAATTAAGAGTTTCGCGTGGTGACAGAGCCTGGTTGAAAAAGATTAAATTATTGATATGGGTAAAGTTAAAGGTTTCATGGAATTCCAGAGAGCACTGCCCGCCGACAGGGCACCTCTGGAGAGGATACAAGACTGGCAGGAGTTTCATAAGGAGATGGAGAGCGCTGACCTGCAAAAGCAGGGAGCTCGCTGTATGGATTGCGGTACACCCTATTGCCACACCGGATTCATGCTGAGCGGTATGACGAGTGGTTGCCCAATCCACAACCTCGTGCCTGAGTGGAATGACTATGTGTACAACGGATTCTGGCACGAAGCTTACGACCGGTTGATGAAAACCAACAACTTCCCGGAGTTTACGGGAAGGGTTTGCCCCGCTCCCTGCGAAGGCTCCTGTGTACTTGGCCTTATTGAACCTCCGGTTACCATCAAGAATATTGAGTGCTCCATTATTGAGCACGCCTTTGCTGAAGGGTGGGTAACACCAAAACAGATTGCCAACAGAACCCGACAAAGGGTTGTGGTTGTTGGTTCCGGCCCATCAGGTCTTGCCTGCGCCGACCAGCTCAACAAGGCTGGCCACAGTGTCACCGTGTTTGAGCGGGATGACCGTTTTGGCGGCCTGATGATGTACGGCATACCCAATATGAAGCTCGATAAAAAGCTTGTTGTTGAGCGCCGTATTGAACTGATGAAGAGCGAAGGCGTTACCTTTGTGGAGAATACCGAGGTTGGTGTTGATTATCCGGCAGACAAGCTCCTTGAAGAGTTTGACGCCGTTGTCCTCTGCACCGGCGCCACAAAACCTCGCGACCTTGAGGCCGAGGGACGCAAGTTACCTGGCATCCATTTTGCCATGGACTTTTTGCGCTCAGGCACCAAAGCACTGCTCGACCAGAGTGCACCGCAGCTTTCAGCCGAAGGTAAACATGTGGTCGTTATTGGTGGCGGAGATACCGGTACCGACTGCGTTGCAACCTCATTGCGCCAGGGGTGCAAGAGTGTGCTGCAGCTTGAAATCATGCCAAAACCACCCCTCGATCGCCAGCTCAACAACCCCTGGCCCGAATGGCCCAAGACCTTTAAGGTTGACTACGGGCAGGAAGAGGCGGCTGTTGTGCAGGGAGAAGATCCACGCCAATACTCCATGATGACCAAGAAATTTCTTGCTGATGCCACCGGTGCCCTGCAGGCGGTTGAGGTCTCCAAAGTGGAGTGGGTTCTGAATGAAGGGCGCTTTGCCTCTCAACCGGTTCCGGGCACTGAAGAGATCATCCCTGCCGATCTTGTGCTGCTTGCCATGGGCTTTATCGGCCCCGAAGAGCACCTTTTGCAGCAACTGCAGGTTCTTCAGGATGAGCGCTCCAACATCAAGGCAACAGAAAAAAATTATCGCACCAACCGCGACGGAATCTTTGCTGCTGGCGACGCCCGCCGTGGCCAGAGCCTTGTCGTTTGGGCTATCCATGAAGGCAGAGCTGCCGCACGTGAATGTGACCGGTTTTTGATGGGTGACACCAGTCTGC
>CAILXB010000179.1 GCA_903838025.1 uncultured Chlorobiaceae bacterium | reverse complement strand
GTTTTACGATATCGTTTCCATTGTTCGGGTCTTTGAAAGTTACATTCTGCTCTATTTCTAATTCAATCACATCTTTTCTAAAGATGTTCAACACTTTACCGATATTGTTCGGCTTAGCCTTTTTTTAACGAGCAGAAATATTTGCAAAAAGACTCAACTCTGGCTGTTCGTTCTTAATCTTTTGCTTTGTTTCTTCTATTCTTTGATTGCAAACTTTTATATAATCAGTCGGTTTGACCTTATGAAGTAACACATCTTCATTTTTTTCTATTCCAATAAAATGCCTATCTTCTAATATCGCAGACAAAAGAAAACTACCACTTCCACAAGCGTTATCTAATATTAAATCTCCAGGATTTGTAAAGGTCCTAATTAGGTATCGGCCCAGTTCTATTGGCTTTTGCGTTGGATGATATACTTTACCTTCATTTTCGGCAGTTTTTACATAAATGTAGTCATCTATATTTTCGCCTTCAAAAAATACGACATCATTAGGATATCTTTCTCCATTACTCTTAATATGCTTTGGTTTGAAATCACCATAACTGCCTGTAAACTGATCTTTTCGCACCCCTTTATCATAGGCATCACCTGGTGTCATTTGCGGGTTATAAATAGGTTGTTTTTTGTAAAAAACACATATATCTTCATGTTTGCGTAATGGTTGCTTTTTTGCATTTAAGAAATTTGTCGGCTTTGATTTTATCCAAATTATTTTGTACTTAAATAATTTCTTATTGCTTAGTATTAATTTTGCGGTAAATAACCCCTGTGCTGTTAAAACAATCGCACCATTTGCTTTTATAATTCTTTCATAGTGTGTCCATAATTTATCTAAATCAATTACAGAATCCCATTTGTTTTGAGTTGTCCCATAAGGTAAATCACAAAGAATCATATCTATAGATTCATCTGAAATATTTTGCATAACATCAATGCAATCGCCTTGAATTACGATATCTATCATTTTTTCAATCAGTACTATTATCCTCTTCTTTTTCTTCTTCCGCCCGCCATGGACGGCGGGTGTTCTTAGGGCGCAATCTTATTGTACCATACTCTTTTTTCTTAGTTTAGCACCGCTGGAGCGTTGCGTCAGGCGGGTAGAGGCTTCTGCAACCTCCAATAGATAACGAAGAGCTTTATTGACGGCCTCATCGTTAGGAAAAGCCTGTGCAACATCGGGTTCCAGGAAAACAACATTTGTTTCGTCCTTTATGCGATCTGCATATTTTCCGCGTACAATTTCACCTAAATCTGACCTTTTATATTCTGGTCGAGGCTCATCTGACATATCCAAATTACCCTTCTTCATAAATTTTCCTTTCAGTCTTTGTTGCTAATCGTGCAGATATGATGCGAATTGCATTTCCTCTTTCAGTATGTGATACCATAAGTAAGCGTCCTGACGAAGAAACGCCATAGGATATAAAACACACCTCATCTATTGAATGGTCTGGGTCATGAGCGGTTGCAGAAAATGGATCCCGCAATGAACTTGTAGCTTCTTCAAAAGAAACACCATGTTTACGTTTGTTTGCGGCAGCTTTTTTTAAGTCCCACTCAAAGTGCATAATAGAAACCAATAATCCTTTGCTGCTGTCTGCGTAATATTGATCAATTCTATTCCGGGACTGCTGTAAAGTATCTGTTCTTCTCACAAACAACGCCTTCTCGAACTATAGCGAAATATTTTCAGTTTATCAATAAAGCGTAAAATATCAAAAAAAAAGAGGCCATAATCCACTCCTCCGAACCAAAAAAGCAAAAAAATTATAACGTTAGCCCTTATGTGTGCCTTTTGCCAGCTTCCTGGTTCCGGAGTTCCTGTTTGATCTCACTCTGCATTGCGTAAGGGAGTGCAAGAGGTGCCTGATCCTCACTGACCATCGCGACTTTTCCTGCGTTGGACGACACTGCAGGGCGAGTCACAGGAGAAACCGCAACGGATGCAGATAACAAGGGTGGGGGTGGAGCCAGTTGCACCATAGCGGTAACCAATTCGTATGAGTCACCCGGGGATCCCTTTCCAGACGATCTACGTCCGGCAGAGGCAACATCATCCCAATTGAAGGTGACAAACCAGAAAAGCAGAAGAAGCACTATCGAGAACAGGACTCCGCTCCCGAGATAATGATGCATCTGACGACGCAGGAAAAGGTTACCATAATCCAGTTGACGTATGTGCCTGGCGTGCAAGCTCTTGTTGAGTCATACCGGCAGAGCGAAGGTCAATAATCTTTTTGGCTGAGCTAGGCCGAGCCAGCGGCGACAGGCGGCAGGCCGTGATTCGGCATTGATCTGCTACAGAAGTCCTTGTTTCTCCAGAATGTTGTCCACTATGGCACGAGCGTTCTTGCCCATGATATTCTTTCCCCGAGCGACACATGCGAAGGCATATGTCTTGCCGTTGCTTTCGACGTAGCCGACAAACCAGCCAAGCACGTACGTCCCCTTGTCATCTGTGCCCGAACCAGTCTTTCCGTAGAGAACCCCTCGATCACTCTTCTTGATGAACATCATCTTCTTTAGCGTCGCAAGCGACGTATCCGAAAACGGAACTTCACCGGCGACTATTCTGCGCATCAATTGCGCCTGTTGGGTCGGCGAGATAAGGATTGTGTCTCTCCCCTTTGAGGGAAGCCAGAAGACATCGATGCTGGCAGAGGTGTCACGGTTGCCGTAATCAATCCTGTCGATCCAGTACTGCATTCGCTCCGGTCCAATCTGACGCGCCAGACTCTGGAATGCAGGCACACAGGATGCCTGAAAAGCTTCACGGAGGCTCAGGTCTCGATTCCAGGCGGGAATTGATCTCTCAACACCATCCCACCGGTAGAACTGCTCGTCCGGAGAAGTAAGGATACCAGTTTCAAGTCCGACAAGCGCATTCACAATCTTGAAGGTGGAACATGGTGGAAGCGGAATTTGCGCAACATCGGGCTGGTAGGTGGTCGTACGTCCGGACAAACACTCAATGACGACGAGGGCACCAGCGCGATCGCCGAACGCTTCCTTTGCCGTCGATTCCGATATCTGGAACGTACGACAAGACATCAGGAGCATCGCTCCCAGAATGCCGCAAAAGAGCATGGTCGTGTTTCGTTTCATCTTCATCTTGCCGAACGGTGACGTGTCAGCAGGTCACATTTTATATGCTACGGGAATGACGCGTTACGTACTCACGAAGCACACCATCCATTCGCGATTGCCAACCTTCACCGGTTGACTTAAAGTAGGCGACGACCTCGGGGCTATAACGCACAGACACAAGCAGCTTCTTGTTTTCAGACCTCGGACGACCCCGCAGGGCGCGGATTGGCACCATCGCCTTCAGGTGCTTTGGCGTGAGTGGCTGCGCGTCAGGATCACTTTTAGCTGCCGCAGTAATGGCCTTGTCCTCTTCCGCTGTGGGCATGAG
>CAILXB010000178.1 GCA_903838025.1 uncultured Chlorobiaceae bacterium | reverse complement strand
CTCAGACGGTTATTGTCCCACATCGGTGCTTATACTGTATCCATGAAGCAGAAAAGAGTATCAAACCAGCAACAGCAAAAAGGAGATCCCCATGCGCATAGCAAAGCTTATTGAAGAGTACATTGCCGACCAGAAATGGAATAAATAATTACTTGATTTTGCAATATTAAGAAAACACTATAGAACATGATAACCGCACCCATTCCCCCCTACTTCCATGCCTATAACCCTCAGTTTCATTCCCGAAAAGGGTCACCTCATGCTCCCTATCGGCGACAGGATGGCTCTTATCGATACCGGTTCCCCGACCAGTATTTCTTCTCTTCCATTCAACTTTGGCGGTACCCTTTACACTCCGCCCAGTCAGATGATATGGAGCCAAAATAAGTAATATGTGGATATTAAAGGTTAAAATAACTTCACAGGAAACTTTCACTCTTTATACATCACCCCAAAGATGGCAAAACCTGATAACAACAAGTCCCAATCCTCTCTAAAGGATCAAAAAGGCGATCAAAAAACCAAGCACTCAAGACGTCCATTGCATCGAATGCAATATATCGACGAGCAACTTCGAGAAAAAAAATATCCAAACTGCACTCGCTTGGCGAAGTATCTCGATGTGACGACGAAAAGCATTCAACGCGATATCGAATTCATGCGAAACACGCTCGGCGCTCCGATTGAATACAATAATAAGGTCAAGGGGTACTTTTACATCGATGGCTGGAATTTCCTTCCGACAATGTACTTCAATGAGCTTGAAGCGAAATCTCTTATGGCAACAAGGGCGGTCCTCGCCCAATACCAAGGAGCGCCTTACTATTCCGAGATCAGCGGAGCCCTCGACAAAGTGCTGCATTGCCTGCCTGAGGCACTCACTGAAGAGCATTTCCTTGATGTCTATTCGTTTGCCAGGACATCAGCAAAACTGCCAAGCCCGGAATATTTTACCAAACTTGAAAAAGCCATTAAAAATCACTCAAAAGTTCGCATCAGCTATGAGGCACTGAGGACTGGTGAGCAGACGGAACGAGTCGTTCATCCCTATCGCCTACACCTTTTTGAGGACACTTGGTTTCTAATCGCCATTTGCGAACTCAGGAAACGACCCCGTGCTTTCATTTTACGAAGGATAAAGAGTCTGGAAGTGCTGAACGAAAACTACGACATGGATCCATGTTTCGATTCAGACAAATATCTGGAGACGCGAATGTTTCTTTTCATAGAAGGTGACGGGAAAAATACTGTAAAGATATGGTTTTCCTCCCGTCTCTCCGAATGGATAAAGGAACGCAAGTGGCACCCTAATCAGGAAATTATTGACAACAGCGATGGATCATTGATCCTCTCAATGCACGTTGACGCTTTCGATGTCGTAGTATGCTGGATTATGCAGTTCGGAGTGGACGCAGAAGTTTTGGAACCCGCTGAACTTCGAAAAAAAATTGTACGTGAGTGTACAGCAATATCTCAACGCTATGGTAAAACGATCGTGTAAATCGTATGATCAGTTGATGTGAGCAACACCAACTGTCCAATTAGACATCCTTTCAGAATACAAAAGCAGGATTCGCTGGCAGGACCATTGTATTGATATCGGCAACGACACGCCGGACGGTACCACCGTCGATGCTATGGACTCGATGATGGGGTGCCCAATTTTCCCTCTTCGAATAGGTAACCGAGAAACAAAGGCGATATTTGACACAGGGGCTCATCTCTCCTATATCTCCCCAGCACTCATCGCAGGAATTCCACAGTCAGGAGAAAAAGAGGACTTTCACCCGATTAACGGCCACTTCACCGCTCCGACCTATAACGTCGAAACTGCCCTTGGTGGTAAAAACTTTACGATGGTGTACGGAACGCTCCCTGGTCTACTCGGTATGTCTACCGATATGGCCATGAGTATGAGTGGTTCCTCCGCCGTCATAGGCACTCAACTTCTTGAGTACTTTGACTGCACACTGTCATGGAAGGAGGGCACAATATCATGGAGCCCAAACAAATAACATGCAAAATCACTATTTAGAAACAACCCCAGAACGACCATTTTCCAATAGTTACTGGGTCACCAACACCCTCCTCGCAGGCGAATATCCGGGAGTTCTTGATCCGGCATTGGCTGTATATTCATAAGCAAGCCCCATATACCACTGTGCCGTTGCATTCCCCTGGTCTGCTGAAAGCCGATACCACTTTACCGCATCCTCATAATCCTGTTCAACTCCTTTGCCATATTTATACATCAGACCAAGGTAGCCTTGCGCTGCAGCATCACCCTGGTCTGCAGACAACCGGTACCATTTCACAGCCTCCTCATAATCCTGCGGAACACCTTTGCCATCTTCATACATCAAACCGAGACTTCGTTGAGCGTCTGCATCACCTTGTTCATCTGAAAGCATATGCCATTTTACGGCTTCCTGATAGTCCTGCTCAACTCCTTGGCCATATTGATACGCATACCCCATACAGCATTGCGCGTCTGCATTACCCTGATTAGCCGAAAGCCGATACCATTTAACTGATTCAACGTCATCCCGAGGCACACCCTCACCTTCTTTATACATCACTCCAAGCATAAACTCTGCAATTATATGACCTAAATTCGCAGCAAGTAGAAAAAGTCGATATGCTTCAGAGTAAGCGGTCAACAAGAAGTCGCTCCGTACTCTCAAGTCATCCAAGCCTGATTCCTTGATGTGTTGCCATTTTTTAGTACGGAATCAATTCTTGTGAAGCGCTTAATCCTGTGGCTTTTTATAACCAAAATAGAAGCTTTTCGCGCTTTCAAATAAAACTTCACCATCATTAGCCATAGAGTCTCCTTGGGGTTTATTACTCAACAACGGCATGTTAAAGGTAATCTGATATTAAAAAGAATAATAAGGTCAGCACAGGAACAAAGGGTGTCTGATGAGACAAAAAACTTTCTTTTTTCTTGACAATACATTCCTTTGCAGCAACACCGCTGGTCATCACAGCAAGAAAGCGACTGAAGGCGCTTACGCTTTTTTGGTTAGATCTTGCTAAAGTGTTGAAGGCTAAACCTTGCGAGATTAAAAGTGTAATTTAGAAATTAAAATTATACATACAATTCATTCACCAACACGTACAATACCTATAAATATATTACGCAATTAAAGCTATACCCGTAAGAATACGTTATATATAAAAGTAATATATCGAGATATTGCTTTGCGGAATCACTATTTATAGCATTTTCTGCTAAAAAAGCTCACCACAAAGCAAAGATCCTCCGGTCAAATCTGAAGCACCTATGCCGGTTTTTGTCACACGTCAGGCAAGAGTACAGTGGATGAAGGTTCGGATTATCAACGGCGAGACTCTCGTCAAGGGTCCGAAGTACCGTACCTCTGACGGTAAATAACCTGCTAATATTAAGCTTTCAACAAAAAATCACTCTTTAATTCATGAGCACCTAGGTATGACTCCTCAGTAACTTGCTTTTATATTACAGAACCAATTCCGGTGTAGCGCTTATTAAAAGTTACATGGCAAATATTACCTGCTTTAAGGAAAATTACGAGTGAAGGAGT
>CAILXB010000177.1 GCA_903838025.1 uncultured Chlorobiaceae bacterium | reverse complement strand
GGTCTTGGCGCCGGTCTGGCTGTTATCGGTGCAGGTCTTGGTATTGGCAACATTGCCGCTTCTGCCGCTGAGGGTACAGCCCGTCAGCCGGAAGCTACATCAGATATCCGTACTACCATGATTATTGCCGCGGCTCTTATTGAGGGTGTTGCCCTCTTCGGTGAAGTTATCTGTGTGCTTCTTGCTCTTAAGTAAGATTTGGCGGTTTTGCAGATTCGATACAGAAGATATCCCGATTGCGGCTGAACAGTTTCAGTTCGCAGTCGGGCTTTATTAATCGTTAACGGAAACATTGTTCATGCTTACGTCAGGAATTATACTTCTTGCCGGTAGTCTTCTGAGCCCGAACCCCGGCCTTATTTTCTGGACTGCGGTAACATTCGTGATTGTGTTGCTTATACTGAAGAAGATTGCCTGGGGCCCCATTCTTGGTGCCTTGGAAGCGCGGGAAAAGGGAATTCAGTCCTCTATTGACCGTGCGCATCAGGCAAAAGATGAGTCTGAGGCTATTTTGCGTAAAAACAGGGATTTGCTTGCAAAGGCTGACGCAGAATCTGACAGGATCATCCGTGAAGGAAGAGATTATGCTGAAAAGCTTCGCGCTGATTTTACCGACAAGGCGCAGACCGAGGCGAAAAAAATGATTGCTTCGGCAAAAGATGAAATTGAACAAGAAAAACGCCGTGCACTTGATGTGCTGAGGAATGAAGTTGCTGATCTAGCCGTCAAGGGCGCTGAAAAAATTATCAAGACTGCTCTTGATGCCGACATGCAAAAAAAGATTGTTGACAGCATGATTCAGGATCTTTCAACAAAACGTAACTGAAAACTGCTCACCGCCATGTCAAGTCTCATTGCAAGCCGTCGATATGCCTCTGCTCTTTTGTCAGCAGCAGAAGAGGGTAATTTTCTTGATACGATTGTTGAGGAGTTGCAAGTGATCAAGGGGGTTCTTGAAAACTCTCGAGATCTCGTTCATGCCCTGCGGAGTCCTCTTGTTAAAGGCGACAAGAAAATTCACATACTCGAAGAGATTTTTCGCGATTCGATCGGGGAGAAGATGTTTCTGTTTTTAAAGCTGGTTGCCAGAAAAAAACGTGCAGGGCTTTTGCCTGAAATTATTGATGAGTTTCAAATCCTGCTTGATGAAAAACGAGGGGTGATCAACGTTGATATTACCAGCGCGGTTCAGCTTTCTGATGAACAGGCAGGCGAACTGGTAACGAAGCTTGCTGCTTTCACTGGCAAAAAAATCAGGCCAAGGATGCTTCTCAATGAGCAGTTTATTGGCGGTGTTGCTGTTAAAATTGGTGATACGATTTATGACGGAACCATCAGTCATCAGCTTCAACTGCTTCGCCGTACCCTTGTCTCCTGAAACAGGCGGGTGACCTGCGCTCTTCGTCGAAGAACTCAATAGTCAATAGCCTGCTCGTGCAGGCTATTTTTATTCTCCTGTCAAGATGCACAATTTGCCGATAGTACTGAAAATTTGTAGCATCGAAGTTCCGGGGCTTTAGCTCAGTTGGTAGAGCGTCTCGTTCGCAATGAGAAGGTCAGGGGTTCGACTCCCCTAAGCTCCACAAAAACGCTTTCCAGCGCGGGCTCTTTTTTTGGAGTTTCGTCTTAATGGTGTCCTCTTTTCCTTAAAAAGAATAATGGAGTTATTCTATGTCGGTTTCCAGATTTTTTTCACGTGCAGCGGTGATCCTTTTTTCGATAGGGTTATTGATGAGTTCCGGCTGTTCTTCCTCAAAGCCGGCAACGACTGCAACCGAGCGCGTGAATGAAGGATATGCGAAGGCACAGAAGTTGTACGACAAGGGTGATTACCAGGAAGCGGCTCTGGTGTTTGAATCACTTATTTTTACTTCACGAGCCACAGCACTTGAGGATGATGTACTGTTTTATCTTGGCCAGTCTTATTTTCGTTCCGGGCAGTATATCCTTTCTGCTGATATGTTTACCAGGTTGCAGCAGCAGATGTCTTCCTCTCCGTACGCAAGAACTGCACAGTTTCTGCTTGCAAAATCCTATGAAAAGCTTTCACCTAATTTTGAACTTGATCAGTACTATACGAACAAGGCCATAGAGCAGTTTTCCCTTTATCTGGAGCTCTATCCAATGGTTGATTCCTCGAAGATTGCCAGTGATGTTGAGACCTACAGGGAGTTGTTGAAGATTAATCCAAAGAACCCGGATTACAAACAGAACTATGTTGCGGCAACTGCCAGGTTTTCGCGGATTGACAGCTTGAGATATGCTGAAAAGGAAATTCCGGTATTAAGGGAAAAACTGGCAAAAAAAATCTTTTTTATAGCCAAACAGTATGTTCAGCTCAATAAGAACAAGGCTGCTGTAATCTATTATGATGAGGTTATAAAACTTTTTCCTGATACCATCTACCTCAAGCAGGCTCTTGCAGCAAAAATTGATGTCTTGATAATGCGTAAAAAGTGGTTTGATGCAGGTCAGACGCTCGATCAGTACGTGCAACTTTTCCCGGATAAAGAGAGAGAAATGAAGGGTGTCAGGGAAAAAATCAAGCAGAATTTCAAACACTGATCAGAGTCAGTCGTGCATTTTGCAGTTTTTGGCGCCTCCTTCGATCCGCCTCATAATGGCCATCTTGCCCTCTCCCTGTTTGCCAGGGAGTTGCTACGACTTGATAGAATACTTATCTCGGTTTCGAATAATCCGTTCAAGCAAAAGAGAGGCACAACCGACGTGCACAGGAAGTGCATGGCTGAGCTTCTTGCGAGGGAAATCAATCGCACAGGCGTGTGCTGTGAGGTAAGCGGGTGGGAACTTGAAAAAAAGCAGCCCTCCTATACTGTCGATCTCTTGCGTCATCTTCATCGCCTCTACCCAACCGACAAGCTGACACTGCTTGTCGGCGAGGACAGTTTCAGGGAGTTTTCCCTGTGGAAAGAGCCGGATAAACTGTTTTCATTATGTGATATTGCGGTCTTCAGTAGAGCATCAGTTAGTCATAATACTCCCCCGCCAGCAACCATGCTGCCGAAAGGATCCCTCAAGGTTATCGACTTCTCTGCTCCGATTTCCTCGACGCTTATCAGGGATTGTGTTGCTGCCGGGACCCCTTTTTCTCACCTTGTTCCTCCATCGGTCTATCGTTATATCATGGAGCACGGGCTTTATCGTAATCCGCTGGCTCCGGCTACATCGACTCAGGTGCTGAAACACCAAGAATCCTGAATCCATTGCGCAGTACCTGTCGAGTCGCCAGTGAAAGAAAGAGCCGAGCTCTTGCAATATCGGGTTCGGCCTTGAGAATGGGGCACTCCTGATAGAAGCGGTGAAACACTTCTGCCAGGGAGTGCAGGTACTCGACCATTTTTTGCGGTTCAAGCAAACGAAGGCTTGTTTTGATCATATCAGGATAATCAAGCAGGGCAAACCCCAGTTGAAGCTCCGCCGGAGAGTTGAGCAGTTGCAGAGTGTGGTACTCTGAGTCGGAAATGGCGTCAAAGCCAATTTCTTGCTTGGCCATACGCAACAGGCTGCAAATTCTTGCGTGGGCGTATTGCAGATAGAAGACAGGGTTGTCTTTTGACTGTTTTTTTGCCAGTTCAACATCGAAGTTCAGGTGTGAATCCTTGCCGCGCATGATAAAAAAGAGCCTTGTCGCATCCGCTCCAACATCGTCAATCAGATCGTCGAGCAAATCGGCATTGCCTTTTCTTGTTGACATTTTAAGGGTTTGCCCGTCAACCGTTGTTGTCACAAACTGGTTGATGGCAATTTTGATGCGCCCCGTATCGTAGCCGAGAATTTTAAGGGCCTCCAAAACGTCAGGGTATTCGTCGATATGGTCGGCGCCGAACACGTTGACGATCATACTGAAGTTGCGTTCAAACTTGGTGATATGGTAGGCGATATCGGGTAGACGGTAGCTTGGCTCTCCGGAAGATTTAACAAGCACCTTGTCTTTTTCCTGGCCGAGCTTTGTTGTTTGAAACCAGGTTGCGCCATCGTATTCGGTGATGAACTCCTTGCTCCTGAGCGCCTCGATCACCCTCTGGTTCGCGTTCAAGCCCCCTTCATCGGGCGTGGTGTAGAGGGTGTGCTCATTAAAAAATGAGTCATGCCGGATGCTGAGGCGTTCAAGCGTCTTGCGTATAGAGGCGAAAATAATCTCTTCAGCCCTTTTTTTAAATATCAGTAACTCCGTGTTTTCTACAAGAGCCGTTCCGTGATCACGGAAGATCTCTTGGGCAATATCGCCAATATACTCCCCCTGATAATGGGTGGCGGGAAACTCAATCGCAAGCCCGCAGCGTTCCAGATAACGGAGCTTGACCGATTCTCCAAGAATCTGCATCTGTCGGCCAGCATCATTGAAATAGTACTCCCTTGTAACCTCGTATCCCTGGGTTGCAAAGAGATTGGCAATACAGTCGCCAAGCACGCCACCCCGGCCGCGTCCTATGGTCAGCGGCCCTGTTGGATTTGCGCTGACATATTCCACAACAGCACTCTTGCCCTGACCAACACTCCCGTATCCATACCTGTCGCCCTCAAGCAGTACCTGCTCGACCGATTGCATGATGAAATGTGGCGTAAGATAAAAATTGATGAATCCCGCACCGGCAACCTCAACTTTGGCGATGGTATCTGCGGGGAAATGGAGATGCTCAATAATGGTTTGAGCAAGTTCACGGGGGTTTTTTCTGCACTCCTTGGCGGCAAGCAAGGCTATGTTGGTCGAAAAGTCACCAAACTTTTTGTCGGCGGGCTGCTCGATATTAACAGGTTTATCAGTAATAATGGCTGCCGAGCGCAGGGCATTGTGAATAACTGGAGAGAAAAATTCAAGCATCGGATTTTTTTATAAGAGGGTCATAGGTTGCTTTTCATTGAGCTTTTTCAGGAGCTCGTCAGGACAAAGGCTGGTAAAATCGTCGATGACCTGCAAAACATTGTCGAAATGGCTGAAGGCTTCGGCCCGGTTTGTTGTTGTAACGGCAACACACTGCATCCCGGCTTTTCTTGCTGCCTCGACGCCTGGCAGGGCATCTTCAAACACAATACATTCCGAAGGATCTACCCCAAGCAGTGAGGCGGCACGTAAAAAAATATCTGGTTGCGGCTTACCGTGGCGTACCTGAAAAGGATCTACAATGGCCTGGAATGTTGTCGTCATATCAAGAATGCCGAGCACGTAGTCGATGTTTTTCGGGCATGCCCCGGAGCCTATTCCAAGCTTGACTCCCCTCTGGTCGGCGGCATCAAGAAAGAGTTTGAGACCAGGCATCGCCTTTATGCGGTCGCGCGACATGACCCGATAGAGAAAATCCTTCAGATTGGTAAGCCTTTCAGCCTCCTCCTCATTGATCTTCGGGTCAAGGAAGTAACGGAGAACATCGAGCCCTTGCATGCCAGCCGTCTCCACAAGATATCGGTCAGCGTCGAGCCCCTGAAGGCCGAAATCACTGAAGAGTTCGACCCATGAGTCGGCATGGAACTGCATATTGTCTGTCAGCACTCCATCCATATCAAAAATAAAAGCCTGTTTTTTGTTCCGCATGAAAGTTTAATGATGGTTGCAGCAGGTTGTTTCGCCAAGCTTCATGGCAGCTCTCACCTCCTGCATGGTCTGGCATGCGATGACTTTTGCTTTTATTTCGCCTTCAAAAAGAATCTCTTTGACAAGATCCATATTGGCTTCATAATACCGGCGTTTTTCAATCAGGGGCGCCAGTTCCAGCGAAATATTGCAAGCACACAGTTTTTTGCAATCCACACAGCCAAGCAAGCCTGCGCGGCAATCAATCTCTATGCTTTCAAGTTGTTCTTGTGTGGCAAATTTTTTATGGTAACTGAAGACCGTGCAGACTTCAGGGTGGCCCGGATCGTTTTTGCGGATTTTTTCTGTATCGGTGACCGCCGTGCGCATTTTTTTCATCACCTCTTCAGGGCCGTCCGCAAGTAGAATCGTATTGCCGAGAGACTTTGACATCTTTGCCTTTCCATCAAGGCCGACCAGACGCGAGAATTTCGTGATTTTAGGTTCAGGCTCAGCAAAGACCTCTCCCAAAACGGGATGAGGATAGTGATTGTTGAATTTGCGTGCAATTTCGCGGGTAATCTCCACATGAGGGATCTGGTCTTCGCCTACAGGGACGACATTTCCCTTGTAGAGGAGAATATCGGCTGCTTGCAGAACAGGGTAACCCAAATGGCCATACATAAGGGAATCCATGTTCAAGTCACGTACCTGCTCTTTCAAGGTAGGGTTTCTTTCAAGACGCGATGAGGTGATCAGCATAGAAAAAAGCAGAAAAAGCTCAGCGTGCTCTTTGATTTGCGACTGGCGGAAAAGTGGACTTTTTTGAGGATCGATGCCTGCTGCCAGCCAGTCGACGAGCATATCAAGTGTATGCGTATAGATTTCGCTGGTGTCAAGCGAGGTTGTCAAGCTGTGATAATCGGCAATGAGGAAGCAGGTTTCATAGGCCCTTGCGCCATGCTCATCAAGCAAGTTCTGCTGCTCGACCCAGCTTTCAAGGGCACCGGTGAAATGACCGAGATGGAGTTTGCCGGTAGGGCGCATCCCGCTTAAAATTCGTTGTGTTCCCATAACAATAATTGTTGCCGCGAAACCCGGCAGCGAGTGAGGCTGTTTCAGGCAGGGTTGTTGTTCTGTAAAGTTCCCAATGTCCTCCAATTTATAACAGTTGACAGAAAGATAAAAGATCTTTGTTTGTTTTTTGTTTTCACGTTTCAATACACTATATTACACAACGTGTTTTTGCTTTTCTAATCTGAAAAGATGCGGGATTTCAAAAACTGATATAATTAGAGAGTAAGTCCTATACAACGCTCAGTTGCCCAACCATGTCAGATCCGGAAGGAAGCAGCATCCGGTAATTTGAGTGTGTGATATAGTAAGCTTACTCTCTTTTTTTGTTTTGTCACTTTTCAATTGTGTCGGGAGTCGTTATGCAGTCTGGAGTCAGAAAAGAGGAGTTGCTGAGCGCGCCGGTTCGCCATATTGATATCAAGCAACTGAATATTGTTCCTCTTATTGACCAGATGAGTGATACTGCTTTTCAGGCACGCAATCTTGCAAGAGCGGCCTCCATTGTGGATCTCATGCAGAAAGACGAGGAGTGCGCAGTCATTGTAACCTTGGCTGGTTCGCTGATCAGCGCAGGATTAAAGCAGGTGCTGATTGACATGATCGATAACAACATGGTTGATGTTATTGTCTCTACGGGTGCGAACATTGTTGATCAGGACTTTTTTGAAGCTCTTGGATTCCGCCATTACAAGGGTACGCAGTTTATTGATGACGCCATTCTTCGCGAGCTGCACATCGACCGTATTTACGACACCTTTATTGATGAAGATGATCTTCGCGTCTGCGATGATACAACAGCCCTCATCGCCAACTCCATGCCGCCAGGAGTTTATTCCTCCCGTGAATTTATTGTGGAAATGGCGAAATATATTGAAGCAAATAATTTCGATAAAAACTCCATCGTCTACAAGGCATACGAAAAGGGTGTGCCGATTTTCTGTCCCGCATTTTCGGACTGTTCTGCCGGATTCGGGCTGGTACGTCACCAGTGGCAGAATCCCGAGCAGCATGTAGCCATCGACTCGGTGAAGGATTTTCGTGAATTGACCAAAATCAAGATTGAGAATGACAAGACTGGTCTTTTCATGATAGGAGGAGGTGTACCGAAAAACTTTACCCAGGATATTGTTGTTGCCGCCGAAGTGCTTGGCCATGATGACGTCTCCATGCACACCTATGCAGTACAGATTACGGTCGCCGATGAGCGTGACGGAGCACTTTCCGGCTCTACTCTCAAAGAGGCCAGTTCATGGGGCAAGGTTGATACCATTCATGAGCAGATGGTCTTTGCCGAAGCAACCATTGCTTTGCCGCTGATTGCTGGCTATGCCTATCACAAACGCAGTTGGGTATGTCGCCAGCCGAAAAACTTCAATGCCATGCTTGATTGTTAACAACCTCAATCTTGACTTTGGCCGTCCCTTTTTTGAAGAATCCCAGTTGTTTTGCCGCTTCTGCGCTCAGGTCGATAACGCGATTGTCGACAAATGGTCCGCGATCATTGACCCGGACAATCACTGACGCATGGGTATCGAGATTGGTTACTTTTACAAGAGAAGGTAGAGGCAGATATTTGTGTGCGGCGCTTGGCTGCGAGGGGTCAAAAACTTCCCCGTAGGCGGTCAACTGTCCGCTGTGTTGGTCGAGCGTCTCCTGGCCGTACCATGACGCTATCCCGGTCTCTTCGAAAGAGAGTGCCTCCTGGTAGCTCATGGGAACATAGGCCCGACCGTTAATAACGTAGGGGGTGTTTTTGATTTTTCCCTGTCGGTAAGCCTCCTCTGGTGACAGAATTCTTTTGCCTCCCCATGGAACACGCGTTGACGAGCATGAACTGAATATCATAGGAAGCAGTATGTATCCAATCAGCAGAATCTTGCGCATCACGTTGTTCATAGTAAATTGATTTTTCTGCAAAATAGCTATTTTAGTACAATATTCGCTCATAACCTGTACTTATGGTATACTCTGTTTCAGTCGGCGTTGCGCCGGAATACTGTTTTTCATAAAGAGTACTATGACGAGATACGATCATGGATGAACAACACCAGGTGCGGAGCCCTTTGGGTGTTCTCGTTATTCACGGATTTACGGCCACGCTTGACAGTGTAAAGTTGTTGTCACTCTCCCTTCTGGAGCTTGGTATTCCACTCAGCGTGCCTCTTCTGACCGGACATGGAGCCTCGTCGCCGGAGGCACTCCGTGGCGTGAAGTGGGAACGGTGGATGGCAGATGCCGAAGAGGCGCTTCACAAGCTCTCTCTTGAGGCGGATCAGATCATTGTAATCGGCCACAGCATGGGTGCACTTCTCTCATTGAATCTTGCCGTCATGTATCGGGAGAAGATTGACTGCCTGGTGCTTGCTACACCGGCAATCAAACTTGTCTCGGTGTTCGCTCCCGGTCGTCCACTCCATTTCGCGGCACCACTTCTTGGTAAAATTATCAGGAATTGGGAGTTAAAGAGTGACGCTTCCGAAGCAGCATGTGCAACCTGTATTCCACATTATTCGTGGGTACCGACAGACGCGATTATCTCCCTGTTTGACCTGATCAAAAAAAGTACGAAACTGCTTGATCGCATCACTGTGCCTGTTTTGATCATACACAGCCGCAAGGAGCTCACCGTGCGTCCTGAAAGTGCAATTATGCTGTACGACGGGATTGCCACTTCTCCCTCAGAAAAGTCTTTGATATGGCTGGAGCATTCCGGTCATCAGCTCTTTTGTGATTGCGAGAGGGAAAAAGCTGTTCAGACGATTATCGACTATCTCTTATGCAGGATCAAACGAAAAAAGGTGTTGAGGTGATGCGCGTTGTTGATCTGAGTCATACCATTGAGGTTGCCATGCCCTCTTATCCCGGCACTCCCGGTCCGATTTTTCAGTCTCTCTCTTCCATTGGCGAGCAAGGCTTTGCCGAGCAGCTTCTTACACTCTCTTCTCATACCGGCACCCATGTCGATCTTCCTTCGCACATTCTTTCTGCTGGCAGTTCGCTTGATGCGTTTGGCGTTGAGCGGTTTGCCGGAAAGGGAATCGCGATTGATCTGCGTGGTATTGCCGATGGGATTATTTCCGTTGAAGCGCTGCACCCTTTTCGGGATCTCATAAAGGAGAGCGACTTTCTGTTGCTCTGCTCAGGGTGGAATCAATACTGGGGCTCTGCAGATTATTATGCAGGATACCCGGTACTCTCTTCTGAAACTGCCCGGTGGCTGACCGGTTTTCATCTGAAAGGAGTTGGTGTTGATATGATTTCTGTCGATGCGGCAGACTCTGTTGATTTTTCTGTTCACAGGATTTTGCTCCAAAAAGAGATACTCATCATTGAAAATATTCTCTGTCCGCCGTTTTTATTGCATTCCTTGTTCTTTTTTTGCTGCTTTCCACTGAAAATTTCCGGCGCAGAAGCATGCCCCGTCAGAGCGGTTGCTTTGATTGACGAATAAGCGTCTTGTGTGATTTTTTTGTTGGAAGTTAAAAAAGATGAACTTACCTTGAGAGCCTCAGGAGGTAATCCACAGTTCTTTGCCATTGAAATAACCATAGTATGACTATCATGCTTTCGTATTCGTCCATTACCAGGAAGGTATTTATGGCGCTTGCCGGACTTTTTCTGGTTACGTTTTTATGTGTGCATCTCGGCATCAATCTTATGCTGCTGAAAGATGATGGCGGTCGTATGTTCACAGAGGCCGCAACGTTCATGGGAACAAACTCTCTCATCAAGGTGTTTGAGATTGTGCTTTTTGCCGGATTTTTGCTCCATATTTTTTTGGAGTGCTCGTCTCCTTCCAGAATAAGGCGGCACGACCGATCGCCTACGCATGCAGCAACAGCTCTGAGACCTCCTTCTTTTCGAAGTACATGTTCCATACCGGTATCATTGTCTTCATCTTCCTCTTTCTCCATTTTATTGATTTCTACTTTATCAAGATTGGGCTTGTAGCGCCACCTTCCGGTATAGCAGCTCACGACTTCTATGGTCGCACACTGCGTTTGTTTTCATCCCCCTGGTATTCACTCCTCTACGTAGTCTCTTTTGTTTTTCTTGGAATTCATCTGAACCACGCCATGCAGTCGGCTTTTCAGACCCTTGGATGGAACCACAGCAAGTATACCGATGCCGTAAAGTTTATCGGTTCGGCTTACTCGGTCTTTATTGCTCTTGGATTCAGTCTTGTTCCAGTTTATCTCTATTTATTCAAGTGATTTACTAACCAATAACGGCTGTGTTTTTTACCAAAAACAACACTCACAATACTCTTCAATGACACGCCTCAACGCCAGAATCCCTGAAGGGCCGGTGGCTGAAAAATGGACCGCCTACAAATCGGGCTGCAAGCTGGTAAACCCCAACAACAAACGCAAACTTGATATCATTGTCATTGGCACCGGTCTTGCCGGAGCCTCTGCGGCTGCATCGCTCGGGCAGCTCGGTTACAATGTCAAGGTATTCTGCTATCAGGATACACCGCGTCGGGCACACAGTATTGCTGCACAGGGAGGAATTAATGCCGCAAAAAATTATCCAAACGATGGCGACAGTGCCTATCGTCTCTTTTACGACACCATCAAAGGTGGCGATTACCGTGCGCGTGAAGCAAACGTCTATCGTCTTGCCCAGGTCAGCAACCCGATTATTGATCTTTGTGTGGCGCAGGGCGTGCCTTTTGCCCGGGAGTACGGTGGCTTGCTGACAAACCGTTCGTTCGGAGGTGCTCAGGTATCAAGAACGTTCTATGCAAGGGGACAGACCGGACAGCAGCTTTTGATTGGTGCTTACGGAGCGCTGAGCCGCCAGATTGCGGCAGGCAATGTCACGCTCTTTAACCGTCGAGATGTGCTTGATACGGTGCTTGTTGACGGTCATGCACGGGGTATCATTGCCCGAAACCTTGTGACAGGTGCGATAGAGCGTCATGCAGCTCATGCTGTTGTTTTGGCAAGTGGTGGATATGGTAATGTGTTTTTTCTCTCTACCAATGCCATGGGTTCCAATGTGACACCGGCATGGAGTGCCTACAAGAAGGGGGCGATGTTTGCCAACCCTGCCTTTACCCAGATTCACCCAACCTGTATTCCGGTTCATGGCGATGCGCAGTCAAAGCTCACCTTGATGAGCGAGAGTTTGCGGAATGATGGAAGGATTTGGGTTCCGGCCAAGATAAAAGATGTTGAAAAGCTGAGGAACAAAGAGATCAAGCCATCCGATATTGCAGAAGCGGATCGGGATTACTATCTGGAGCGTCGTTACCCTGCTTTCGGTAATCTTGTACCGAGGGACGTGGCATCAAGGGCTGCCAAAGAGCGCTGCGACGCAGGTTTTGGCGTTGGCACTACCGGAATGGCTGTATTCCTTGATTTTGCCGATGCCATCAAACGCAAGGGGCATGACGCCATTGACTCTCTCTATGGCAACCTCTTCCAGATGTACGAGCAGATTGTCGCTGAGAGTCCATACGAAATGCCGATGATGATTTATCCTGCGGTGCATTACACCATGGGGGGCCTCTGGGTTGATTATGATTTGATGACCACCATCCCCGGTCTTTATGCTATCGGAGAGTGCAACTTTTCCGATCACGGAGCAAATCGCCTTGGAGCCTCCGCGCTCATGCAGGGCCTTGCTGATGGCTATTTTATCCTTCCCTATACCATTGGCAATTATCTGGCTACCGAAATTCATACGCCACGGTTCGATACTGGTTCGTCCGAATTTACCCTTGCAGCAAATGCTGTTACCGACCGTTTGAAGCAGATTAAAAACAGCTCAGGCAAGGAGTCGGTCGATCACTTCCATCGTCGCCTTGGCAAAATCATGTGGGAGTATTGCGGAATGGCGCGAAACGATGCGGGTCTTACTGAAGCACTCTATCAACTGACTGAACTGCGTCAAGAATTTGCCAAAGGAGTCCGGATGCCCGGAGGGCTGGATGAATACAATCCTGAACTTGAAAAAGCGTGCAGGGTTGCCGATTTTATCGAACTTGGCCAGCTTATGGTGCGGGATGCCCAGCAGCGAAAAGAGTCGTGCGGGGGTCATTTCCGGGAGGAGTATCAGACCAGTGAGGGCGAAGCGTTGCGCAATGACGATAGGTTTGCTTTTGTTGGTGCATGGGAATACAAGGGGCGTGATGCTGCTGCTGAGCTGCACCGCGAAGAACTTCAATTCAAAGAGATCAAGCTCTCCCAGCGGAGCTACAAATAACAGGTGATTATGAACTTTACGCTGAAAATCTGGCGACAGAACAACGTCAAGGCCAAAGGGGAGATGGTTTCCTACGATATTTCAGGAATCTCGCCTGACAGCTCCTTTTTTGAAATGCTCGATTCCCTCAATCAAAGGCTCATCATGACCGGTGGAGATCCCGTTGCCTTTGATCATGACTGTCGGGAGGGCATTTGCGGCACATGCAGTCTGTATATCAATGGACGTCCTCACGGGCCGGTCAAGGGAGTGACCACCTGCCAACTGCACATGCGCTCGTTCACGGATGGCGATAGTATCCATATTGAACCATGGAGGGCAAAAGCCTTTCCCATCATTCGCGATCTTATTGTTGACCGCAGTGCATTTGATAAAATTATACAGGCAGGCGGCTACGTATCGGTGAATACCGGTGGTGTACCTGATGCCAATACCATTCCGGTGCCAAAGGAGGAGTCGGATGCAGCTTTTGATGCGGCAACCTGCATTGGGTGCGGAGCTTGCGTGGCCGCCTGTTCCAATGCTGCCGCCATGCTCTTTGTTGGTGCCAAGGTATCGCATCTTGCACTGCTTCCCCAGGGGCGGGTTGAGGCTGCCAAACGGGTGCAGAAGATGGTTGCTACGATGGATGAGCTTGGTTTTGGTAGTTGCAGTAATACTTACGCATGCGAGGCGGAGTGTCCAAAAGGAATTTCTGTGGTCAATATCGCCCGTATGAACCGGGAGTTTCTCGCGGCGAAAATCTTTGCCGACAAGGAGCGGGTGATTCAGGACTCCCTCTAAGAGAGAGGGGTTTCTTGCTGGCTTATCGGGCTCTCATGCCCTGCACAGGATCCGGGTTTCATCGCCCTGGCTCTCTTTGTGCAGGGCATCTTTTTTTGAGGTGATTACATTCTCGTACCGCTCCAAAAGTAAAAGCACTGTACTGGTATACTATTTTTTGCTTACATTGCGGCGTAAGGCGATGTGCAAACTTCTTTTGCCCATTGGGTTTTTGGATTGTTTGTGCTCGTTGAATCATCAAGAATTCTCTGTTACCATTCAGAAACATTATTACAGAAGGAGCCTGGTAGCCATGAAAAAAAACACTGGTATATGGATTGACCACAAGGAAGCTGTTCTGGTTTCAATTGAAGGCGATCAAGCGTTTGTTCAACATGTAGAGTCCGGTGCGGAAAGTCATCTCAAGCCTGCCGGTGGGTGGAAAGCGGGGGGTACCGTTGTGGCGCAGGCAGTATTCAATGAACACTCCGCAGAAGAACGGCGAAAACACCAGTATCACGCCTTTTACATAAAGGTGATTGAGTTGCTTGGTGATTCATCGAAAATTGCCATTTTTGGCCCTGGAGAGGCAAAACTTGAATTTGCCAAAGAGATTGAAAAGGTTAATGGACTGCATACAAAGGTAACTGGAATTGAGGCTTGCGAGCGATTGACGGAAAATCAACTAATTGCAAAGGTGAAAACGCTCTTTATTGCCAGTAAGTAAAGCGCGCAGCAATGCCTCGACCGGGTGGTTTTACTCTTTTTGCCTGAGTAGTGGTGGGTGGCATAAGTCGCTACATGTGGAGATATCTGGTTTGGAAGTTGCAGAATAAAAATGTAGTTGAATGGTGTCGTAATCATAGTGATCATGAAAATTGTGTAACAACAGAACCGGTCGGGGCTCTGCCGTTTGATGGGTTGTAGCGGCACCAATTTTTTTTCTTTTTCTCTTGACCGGTTCAACCTGAATAATTATGGAAATACTCTTTCTTCTTGTTTTGATTTTTGTTAACGGGCTTTTTGCCATGTCGGAAATTGCGCTGGTAACTTCAAGGCGCTCCCGTCTTTCAAAGCTTGCAGAGGATGGAGACAAGTCGGCGGCTGTTGCCCTGAAGCTTTGTCAGGAGCCAACAAGGTTTCTTTCGACTATTCAGATTGGCATTACCTCCATAGGTATCCTGAATGGTATTGTTGGAGAGGGTGCCTTTGCTGGACCTTTAGCTCAATGGTTTCAGGTGCTCGGCATGGATCCAAAGATAAGCCATATTGTTGCAATAGTTTTTGTAGTGCTTTCGATTACTTACACCACCATTGTGGTAGGAGAGCTTGTTCCTAAACGTCTTGGCCAGTTCAATCCGGAAGGAATTGCCTGTATGGTTGCACGCCCCATGCGTACGCTCTCTTCGATAACGCGCCCGTTTGGTAGGCTGCTTACGGCCTCGACCGATGCGATTCTCCGTCTGACGGGAAACCATCCTCACATCATGCCGAGCGTCACGGAGGAAGAGATTCATGCCATGCTCGAGGAGGGTTCTGAAGCCGGGGTGATTGAGCAGCATGAACATGAAATGGTGCGTAATGTTTTCCGTCTCGATGACCGTCAACTCGGTTCGCTGATGGTTCCAAGGGCAGACATTGTCTCTCTTGACGTATCCCGGCCGCTTGAAGAAAATATCGACAGGGTGACAGAGTCGGAGCACTCGCGTTTTCCCGTCTGCAATGGAGGACTTCAGTCATTGCTTGGGGTTGTGAATGCCAAACAGCTTCTTTCTAAAACGCTGAAAGGGGGGCTCACTGAATTTACCTCGCAGTTGCAACCCTGCGTTTATGTTCCTGAAACGCTTACAGGCATGGAGCTGCTCGACCATTTCAGGACATCTGGCACCCAGATGGTTTTTGTGGTTGACGAGTATGGTGAAATTCAGGGGTTGGTTACCCTTCAGGATATGCTTGAGGCGGTTACCGGAGAATTTGTTCCGCGCAATCTTGAGGATTCATGGGCTGTGGAACGCTTTGATGGTTCCTGGCTGCTTGATGGCCTTATCCCTGTGCCTGAACTGAAAGACACGCTTGAGTTGAAATGTGTGCCCGAGGAGGATAAGGGGCTTTATCATACCCTCAGCGGTCTTATGATGTGGCTGCTTGGGCGTATGCCGAGGACGGGTGATATTGTGAAATGGGAAGAGTGGACTCTTGAAATTGTTGATCTTGATGGCCAGAGGATCGATAAAGTGCTTGCATCAAAAGTCTCTGAAGTTCCCAGGCTGGTTGACGAAGGCACCGCAAATACCTCATCGGTTGCATAACCGAATTTTCGGCAAGCCTGTGGTCGGGAATACATTTTTTTTCTCTTTTCTGGCATTTGCGTACATTGCGTGTATGCTGTTTCACTGAAAATAATTTATAACCGTAGAATATTTTGCTATGCCGGTACCATTATATGTTCGTTATGCCGGAATGTTTCTGGCACTCCTTGCTCTCAGTACAACCCTCTCTTCCTGCCAGAAAAAGATTGAGGATGTGCTTGTGGAAAAAGCGATTGAGCAGTCAACAGGCAAAAAAGTCGATATCAATTCTGGCGGCAGTAACATAACTATCCAGTCCCAAGGGCAGAAAATTGAAATTCAGGGCAACAGCGGAGTCTGGCCAGCCGATATGCCTGCTGATGTTCCGAGGTTTTCCTGGGGTAAGATAGGGGTTGTTACCCGTTCAGAGACTCCTGAGGGGAAGAGCTGGAACGTCGTCTTCGAGAGTGTTTCTGGAAATATTGTCAAGGACGTTGAGAGCCAGCTTAAGAGTAAAGGTTTTCAGAAGGTTTCAACCATTGTTACTTCCGGTGACGGGGTGGGCGGAGTTGTTTCGGCTGAAAAAGAGAAGCTTAAAGTTGTCGTCATGACGGGCAATGGCACGGCGTCGCTCTCTGTAGTGCAAGAACCTTGAGAACCACCCTAAAGAGTTAAAAGAGGAGTCCCTTATGCTACAACAGGAAGCTGATTGTCTTTTTTGCCGCATTGTGCGCGGTGAGATTCCAGCAAAAATTCTCTATCGCAATGATCATGTTGTCGCTTTTCGCGACATCACGCCCGTTACAGCAGAGCACGTACTGATTATTCCCGTCAAGCATATCGCCTCGCTTAACGATCTTTGCCTGGAAGATGAAGCGATTGCCGGTCACATTCTTCTGGCCGCCGGAGTTGTTGCAGAGATTGTCGGCATCAGGGAGTCTGGTTACAGGCTTGTTTTTAATACCGGCAAGGATGCCCTGCAGAGCGTTCTTCATATCCACGCCCATCTGATTGGTGGAGAGCGGATGGGTTGGCCTCCCTTTCCTGGCGCTGCGGCGCCGCACGGATAACTCCTTTTTTCCAAAGATGCAATTTTTTCTTGCTGGTAACCGTTAAATAGGATATTATTCGTCCTAATTATTTTTTTATTGTTTTGAGGGAGATTATGCCATGCGGTTATCAGAATTGAAGGTGGGAGACAAGGCTGAAGTGACGGCCCTGAAGGCGGAGAGTGTCATCAGACGCAGAATCATGGATATGGGGTTGATAAAAGGGACAACATTCAAGGTGCTCAGGGTTGCACCACTTGGTGATCCAATTGAGATTTTTTTCAAAGGGCTTTATCTTGCCATGAGAAAAACTGAGGCAGAGGGTGTTTTGGTGTGTAAAGTCGGGGAGTCAGGGGATGGTGTTCTTTTTTCCGGCAGTAACGCATGAGTGAACATAAAGAGATCAAAGTTGCGCTTGCAGGCAATCCGAATTGCGGCAAGTCCTCTCTTTTCAATGCGCTGACTGGCGCTCACCAGAAAGTTGGAAATTTTTCAGGGGTGACCGTTGAAAAGCATGAGGGATATCTTGAGTACAAGGGATACTTGATTACAGTGGTTGATCTACCTGGAATCTACTCACTCACCCCCTACTCCCCGGAGGAGATTGTAACAAGGGAGTATCTCATAAAGGAGCCGCCTGATGTTGTTGTCAACGTTGTAGAAGGAACAAATCTTGAGCGGAACCTGCTTTTGACAACGCAGCTCATGGAGCTTGAAGTTGATTTTCTCGTTGCCCTCAATATGATTGACGAGGTTGAGGAGAAGGGTATTGTTCTCGATATCAAGCAGTTGCAGAAGCTTCTCGGTTGCCACATTGTTCCGACCTCGGCCAAAAAGAATATTGGACTTGATGCGCTGCTCGATCATATCATTCGACTCTCCCGAAATGATATTGAAATCAAAAAAAACAAGCTGTTTTTTCGTCCAGAACTTGAAGCTTCGGTTGAAAAAATTACCACATATCTTCTCCATCAACGGGAACTTGGTGCCTTTAATGCACGATGGCTTGCCATCAAGCTGCTGGAGAATGACCGGCAGGCCTATAACGAAGTGCAGCACTATCCGGTCTGGGTAAAAGTTGAACTTGCCCTTCAGGAGGCCCTTCGTGAAGCTGAACGGCTGCATGATTCGGAGCCCGAAATTCTCATAACCGAAGATCGTCATGCTTTTATTCGGGGAGCCATGCAGGAGTGTATCCGTTTTCCGGGAGGAGTCAAGGCTACACCAACGGACTATATCGACATGGTGGTGCTCAACCGGGTGCTTGGCTTGCCAATTTTTTTATTGGTGGTCTGGGCCATTTTTCAGTTGACCTTTACCCTTGCTTCGCCGGTTATGGGTGCACTTGAATTTTTTTTCGGCCTCATCGCCTCCGTGATTGCTCCACTTTTGCCGAATGAGACACTTCGCTCTATCGTCATTGACGGCATCATTGCCGGTGTTGGTGGTGTGCTGCTCTTTTTGCCCAATATCGTACTGCTCTTTATCGGACTCTCCTTTCTTGAGGCTTCCGGTTATATGGCCCGGGCAGCATTTGTGATTGACCGGCTGATGCACCGTTTCGGTCTTCACGGCAAGTCCTTTATCCCCATGATAACAGGCTTTGGCTGTTCCATTCCGGCCATCATGGCGACACGAACGCTCAAAAGCCCAACCGACAGGCTTGTCACTATCATGATTATTCCTTTCATGAGTTGCGGAGCTAAACTTCCGGTCTATGTACTGCTGACCGCTGCCTTTTTTCCACCCGATGTGGCAGCCAACGTCATGTTCGGCATTTACCTTCTCGGAATTGTGGTTGGTCTCTGGACCGCCTTGCTTCTCAAGTCGACTGTTCTGAAAAGCGATTCAGAGCCCTTTGTCATGGAGTTGCCGCCCTATCGCTGGCCGACACTCTCCTCAGTTCTCTTTCAGGCAAAGGTGAAAGCCTGGCTCTATTTGAAAAAAGCAGGGACACTTATTCTCGGGGCGGTTATCATTATCTGGGCGGTAAGCAACTACCCCCGCAACGAGGTACTTCAGGCAAAACTTGCGGCTGAAACGGTACGTATTGCCGCAAGCGGCATGGGTGATGTTGAAAAAAAGGTTCAACAAAGAGAGCTTGACTTGCGCATACGGTCGGAACAGCTCGAGTACTCTCTGGCAGGAAGGGCTGGCAAAGTGCTTGAGCCCCTTATCCGCCCCATTGGCTTTGACTGGCGGATTGGTATCGCCCTTGTAACCGGCCTGGCGGCGAAGGAGGTCGTTGTTTCCACCCTCGCCACCATCTCATCCATTGGGCAACATGATGGAACCCCTGTAGAGCTGAAAACGGTTCTTCGGCACGATCCCTCATTCAGCCGGGCAACAGCACTTAGCCTTATGGTCTTTGTCCTGCTCTATATCCCTTGCGTAGCGGCACTCGGCGTTATGAAAAAAGAGGTTGGCCGCTGGCGCCCGGTGTTGCTCTATTCGGCCTACTCCCTCTCTGTGGCCTGGCTTCTCTCTTTTGTTGTCTACCACATAGCTCTTCTTATGGGGTGATTTCGGCACTCTCTTCAACGGGAGAGGCAATAATCAGCCCAGCCTCTTCCGCTTTCAGGATGATATCATCAACGGGCACGGTCATCGGTACCGCTTTTCCGTCAACCATTGTCAGCATGACCGCAGGGTGAGCGTTCTGGTGGTCGGTCATGATTGCCTCCCAGTGACTTTGGGTACTTTCGTCAAGGGTGCTCCATGCCATGCGTCCCTTGCATTTGGGGAATTTTGAGCAGCCAAGCCACAACCCCCGCTTTCCGCTTCTAAGATAGAGCGGGGAGCTGCACTTTGGACAGAGAATGGTGGTCACTACCGGCGGCGTTTTCAATGGTTCGATGTGGCGCTGTTTGTTCAAATTAAGCAGCGTATTGCACTTGGGGTAGTTGGAACAGGCAAGAAAAGCGCCAAATCTTCCGCTGCGCAAAAGCATGTGTCCTTCCTTGCAGGAGGGGCAGAGGATTGCCGTATCAACAGCTTTTGCCTTGTTGCTGCTTATCGCCTTGATATTTTTGCATTTAGGGTAGCATGAACAGCCAAAAAATTTTCCATTTGCTGTCCATTTGACCACCATAAGCCCCTCCCCGCACTTTTCACAGCGCACAGTTTCGCTGTTCTGGGGAACAATTGGATTGGATTTGCGCAGGCCCAGCACCGCTTCAAGCGGTTTGTAGAAATTGTCGAGCACCTTTTCATAGTTATCCTCTCCGCTTGCCACCTTGTCGAGTTCATTTTCCATGAAGGCGGTGAAGTCAACATTGAAAAGATCAGGAAAATTGGCAACAAGAATCAGTGAGACGTCCTTGCCAAGTTCAGTGGGCAGAATTTTTTTCTTTTCCAGCTCTACATAGCGTCGATCCTGCAGTGTCGAAAAAATGGATGCATAAGTGGATGGCCGTCCAATACCAAAATGGTCGAGATCCTTTACCAGTGTCGCCTCACTGTAGCGTGCCGGAGGGCGGGTAAAGCTCTGTTTCTGGTCAAGATTCGCAAGAGCAAGGGGGTCATTGATCGACAAATGTTCAGGTAATTTTACCGTCAGCTCCTTTTCCACATCCTCCTTCGTAGAAGTTTGTGCCTCGTAATCCAGCTCCTTCTGGTCATCATAGACCCGCATGAATCCAGCAAAAAGAACCCGGCTACCCGTTGCCCTGAAGAGGAACTTTTCGGCACGATCCTCGACATCAACCCGCGTCTGTTCAATTTTTGCGGGAGCCATCATGGCGGCAAGAAAACGCTTCCAGATCAGCTCATACAATTTAAACTGGTCGGATGAAAGATAGGGTTTGAGTTGCTCCGGTTTTTTGAAAATCGATGTTGGTCGGATCGCTTCATGCGCATCCTGTGCATTTTTACCCGGTTTTGCTGCTCCGCCGAAACCGATATACTCTTTGCCGAACTGCTGATTGATATAGCCTCTGACCTCAACGACCGCTTCGGCACCGATACGTGTTGAATCGGTTCTCATGTAGGTGATGAGACCAGCCGTGCCCTCAGCGCCAAGATCAATACCTTCATAGAGTTGCTGTGCAACGCTCATGGTCTTCTTTGATCCGAAGCCGAGCTGGTTCGATGCCGCCTGCTGGAGGAGTGAGGTGGTAAAAGGCAGTGGAGCTTTTCGCTGCTGTACACGTGGAGCGATTTCCCGTACTGCAAAATTCCCCTTTTTGATGAGGGCTGCAATGGACTCTGCCTGCTGCTGATTGCAGATCTGCGGCTTGTCACCCTCGAGGCGCACAAGCCTTGCCCGGAAAGACTCGTGGCCCGGTGTGGTAAAATCAGCAGCAATCGACCAGTACTCCTCAATCTGGAAGCGGGTGATCTCCGCTTCACGCTCGCAGATCAGTCGCAGCGCAACGGATTGCACCCTGCCGGCAGAAAGACCGCGCAGCACCACATTCCACAAAAAAGGGCTGATCTTATAGCCCACTATTTTATCAAGCCCCTGACGGGTTTGCTGTGAGCGCACAAGGCAGTCGTCGATTTGCCGTGGAGCTTGGATAGCCGCAATGATCGCGTTTTTGGTGATTTCATTAAAAAGCACCCGCGATACCGGTTTGTTGGTTACGCCGATCTCCTGAGAGATATGCCATGCGATAGCCTCACCTTCGCGGTCAGGGTCAGTCGCTATGAGAATTTCGTTGGCTTCAGCCGCAAGTTTTTTTAATTGATGAACAACCTTCTCTTTTCCGGAAATAATTTCATACCTCGGCTCGTAATGATGGTCAAAATCAAGACCAATCTCCTTTTTCGGCAGATCTCTGATATGGCCTACCGATGCGAAAACCGCATACTTGTCTCCGAGGTATTTATTGATAGTTTTTGCCTTTGAGGGAGATTCTACGACAATCAGGGTCCTGTTTCTGGCAGAGAGTGTTGCAGGTTTTGGGGCCATTGATCAGTACCGGTATTAAAAGCATTACAAGTAAAATTTTGAAAAAGATAGGTGTTGAAGAGCAAAAAACAAATTTTACCATTTTTCGCTGCTCGATTGAGCCCCTTGGGCTTTTTGTGGAAGCGATCATTTCGGGCAATAAAATCCGGAGGTAGAGGGAGAAGAGAGATATTTTATTATTATTATTTTACCCCGACCGACTATCGGGAAAAAATAATGATTCGATGATCATGTTCCACTTTTTGCGCATTCTTCGTTCTGGTTTGTCCGCTCTGATGCTGCTGACACTGTTGATGCTCTCCTTCAGAACCCTTTCTGCACTCTCACCGGCGCAACCTGGAGAGTGCACCGTTTCGCTTCAGGTGATGACAGGAGAGGATCAGGGTTACACTATGAAGGTGGCAGCCCAGAAAAGAGCGGGCCTTCTGATGATTGATCTTGAATCCATGGTGCGGGCTTTGCGCATGAGTTATCGTAATGAGCAGGGCAAGCTTGTTATTGAAGAATCTCTCGGGATGCCCGGAACGATTTGTACGATTATGGCCGGTAATAATTTTGTTCTTGTTCTTTCGAGAAACCCTGAACTTCCAAAAAGGATTATCCAACTGTCGTCGGCTCCTGTACTGAAGCAATCACGGCTTTTGCTGCCAGTAAGTCAGGTCTGCCGGCTTTTCAACGTATGGCTCGACAGGGAGGTGCTTTATAACCAGTCGTCTGGCCAAATACGTATTCGGCTTGACCGGAAAAGTATTGGAGAATCGGACGGAACAGTCGGGACGCTCAACGATGATGGCTCTCTTGACGCAGAGTCCGCCAACAAGCGGGCTGAAACAGAGAGAACGGTCATTACTGGAATTGAGGTCAAAAAACGTTCGGATGGAGCGCTTATCACCTTTTCAGCTTCCGGTATTGCTTCCCAGGCCTCACTCGTTACGCTTAACAAAGAGGGGTACACCTATTTTTCCCTTGAAAAAGCATTTGGTGACATCAGCGCTTTGACAAAAGTGTACAGCGGAAGTGTGGTCAGCTCAATCACTCCAAAACAGGCATCTGGATCAGGGTTACAGTTTACCATTGCGCTCGACAATCGCTTGTTTGTTGTGAATTCGGTAGAATTTCAGCGCGACAACAAACACAATCGCTACACGATCGTTGTCCACAGTAACGCCAATGCCCAGGCTGCTGGCCGCAACGACAAAGAGCGGCAGATTGCACGAGTTCTTAGTCGCGATATTGAAAAGTGGAAGCTTGATACTATTGTGCTTGACGCAGGCCATGGAGGAAAGGATCCTGGGGCTACAGGCGGAAACGGCACTAGTGAAAAAGATGTAGCACTCAATATTGTTCGTGATCTCGGGAAGTTTATTTCGCAGAAGTGGCCGGATGTACGGGTCGTCTATACAAGAAAGGAGGACACCTTTATCCCTTTGCTTCAAAGGGGGAAAATAGCAAACCAGAGCGGAGGAAAACTTTTTATCAGTATTCATTGCAACGCAAATCCAGACCGCAGTGTTCGGGGTTCTGATGTCTACATTCTCGGAGCCCACAAAACCAAAGAGGCTCTTGAAGTTGCCCTGTTTGAAAATTCGGTGATACGCCAGGAGGCTGACTACACACAGGCTTACAAAGGCTTTACTGAAGAGTATCTTATCATGAGCAGTATGGCCCAGAGCGCATTTGCCCGGCAGTCAGCATCCCTTGCTCGCCACATTCTTAACCCAAATTATCAGCAGACGGTCAATACAAGAGGCGGAGTGCACCAGGCCGGTTTTATGGTGTTATGGAGCCCTTCCATGCCGAGCGCCCTTGTTGAAGTGGGTTACCTCTCCAATGCACGGGAGGAGCATATTCTTCGTGACCGCCAGGAGCAGAAAAAAATTGCATACACTCTTTTTCAGGGAGTGCAGGCCTACCGCAAAAACTACGAAACCGCCAGCATGGCAGCAATGGAGCGATGAAGCGCCTCTCTTTTCAAACCTTCTCAATTACCAGGTAACGGTGCGTTTTCTTGTTGCAAAGTTGTAAACCCGGAGCTACATTCGGGTTGACATTTTTTTGAAAACGTAGCGTTTTTTTCGCCTTTTTTGTTACCTCTCATGAACGATGTTACCGCCCGAATTTTGAGCCGCATGATCACTGCTGGTGATTTTGTATCGGGAGAAGCGCTTTGCCGTGAATGTGGCATTACCAGAAGTGCTGTATGGAAGCATATCAGCCAGTTGCGTAGCGAAGGGTACTCTCTTGATGCTGTAACAGGACGGGGGTACCGGCTTTCAGGTTTGACTGGTCGTCCCGTAGAGGCTGAGGTCTTGTCGTTTCTTGCTGCCCGACGGTTTGGCCGAAAGATTGCCTATCACCCCGTTACAGCTTCGACCAATATTCTCGCAAAGGCTCTTGCCGTTGAGGGTGCGGCGGAGGGTTGCGTTGTGGTGGCCGATTCCCAGACCGGTGGCCGGGGGAGAATGGGGCGTACCTGGATCTCACCTGCGGGCGTCAATCTCTATTTTTCACTGATTTTGCGGCCCAGTCTTCCGTCAATTCGTGTGCCGCAACTGACACTGCTTGTGGCGGTGGCTCTTCACCAGGCATTGAGCGCTCTCTCGCTTGATCTTGCGCCGATGATCAAGTGGCCGAACGACATTTTGGCCAATGGCAAAAAGTTATGCGGGGTGTTGTGCGAAATGCAGTCAGAGCCAGATCTTACACACTTTGTTGTTGTAGGAATCGGTATCAATGTCAATCAGTCAGAGTTTCTGCCTCCTTTGCATGAGAGTGCAACCTCACTCTTCCTTGAAACCGGGCAACTCTTTTCGAGAGCAAAACTTCTTGCCGTAGTGCTGAACTATTTTGAGCCACTCTACGAAGCGTGGCTTGTGGAGGAGGATCTCGGTTTTATCCTTCCCTATCTTGAAGAGTACTCACTTTTGCAGTCGAAGGAGGTGACGATTGATCAGTTAAAACGAAGCATAAACGGAACGGTGAGAGGAATCTCCCGCCTCGGAGAGTTGACGCTTGAGGGTGCTGAGGGAGAAATTATCCTCGTTTCATCGGGAGAGGCCCATCTGCGAACCTGCCCATTAATCATATAACCCCTTTATTTTTATGGATCAACCAGTGCTTCATCCCCAAATTGCCGCTGCATACCGTGTACTTGAAACCGGTGAACCTATCAGTCATGCCGAGGCTCTGCTACTTGCAGAGTTGCCGGGTGAGCTTGCGCTTGATTTGGCTTCGCTGGCCAACAAAGTCAAAAACCGTTACGGAAGTGGATCTGAAGCGCTTCATGCCTGCTCCATTATGAATGCCAAATCGGGGGTCTGCGGCGAAAATTGCCGTTTTTGCGCACAGTCGCGCCACAATCGGGCAGATATTGAGGTTTATGATCTTGTCGATGCAGAGTCTGTACTGATTGAGGCGCGGAACTGTTTTTCCGCAGGGGTCTCACACTTTGGAATCGTAACCAGTGGTTACGGCTATAAACGGATTAACCCGGAGTTTCAACGGGTGCTCGACATGATTGACCGCCTTCATGCGGAGCTGCCGGAACTGAGCGTCTGCGCTTCGCTTGGCATGTTGGGCGAAGAGCCAGCGGCGGCACTTGCGGCGCACGGCATTGCTCACTACAACATCAATATTCAGGTTGCGCCTGACAGGTACAGCGAGCTTATTGCCGATACGCACAGCGTCGAAGAGCGGATTGAGACCATTAAGCTGTTGAGAAAGAACAACATTTCCGTCTGTTGCGGCGGCATTATGGGGGTAGGTGAAACCATGAAGGATCGCATTGCCATGATTTTTGCTCTGCAGGAACTTGATGTTTCAGTTATACCGCTCAATGTGCTTGTGCCAATTGAAGGTACCCCGCTTGCAGGCAAAGAACCTGTTTCAGTGGCTGAAATTGTAAAAACTTTTGCCATCTGTCGTCTTGCACATCCTCATAAAGTGATCAAATTTGCGGCAGGCAGAGAGACCATTATGAAAGATTTTCAGGGACTTTTGATGCTCTCGGGCGCAAATGGTTATCTTACAGGAGGCTACCTGACCACACGGGGGCGCGACATTGCCGATGACCAACGATTTGCCCGCCAGATTGCAACATTTAACTGAGGGGGAGCAGCCATGCAGTTTCAGGAGCGGATTCAACAGGAGCTTGACGGGCTTCGCCAGCTCGACCGCTACCGGGTTCTTCCTGATATCACGGCCCGGCATGGCACCCATATCGCGGTGGGTGGTCGGGCTCTTTTGAACCTCTCCTCAAACGACTATCTTGGCCTTGGCGACGATCGGGAGCTGCTTGCCGGTTATGTCGAAGAGTTCAGGGAGAGGGAGTATGCCATGACCAGCTCCTCTTCCCGCCTTTTGACGGGTAACCATCCACTCTACGACCAGTTGGAGCATGCCCTTGCCGAACTCTACGGGCGTGAAGCGGCGCTGGTCTTCAACAGTGGCTATCATGCCAACATTGGTATCATTCCTGCGCTTTGCGGTCGTCATGATCTTGTGCTCAGTGACAGGAAGAACCATGCGAGCATTATTGACGGTATGAAAATTGCCGAAGCCCCCTACCAGCGCTACCGCCACCTCGATTACGATCACCTTGAAGAGTTGCTGGTAGCTGCCGTTGACCGTTACCGCCAGATATTCATTGTCACCGAATCGGTTTTCAGCATGGACGGAGATCTTGCAGACCTCTCCCGCCTTGTTGCCCTGAAAGAGAAGTACGGCGCAGTTCTTGTTGTTGATGAAGCACACGGTGTTGGAGTTTTTGGAGAGCGCGGCCTCGGCCTTTGTGAAACGGTCGGTGTGGTGCAGCAGATAGATATCATCACCGGGACATTCGGCAAGGCGCTCGCCTCAACGGGAGCCTATGCCGTGATGAGCACCCTTTACAGGGAGTACCTGATCAATACCATGCGCTCCTTTATTTTTACCACAGCATTGCCACCCGCCATTCTCGGCTGGAGTTTGCTCACCCTTGAGCGGCAGGCATTGATGAGCCGGGAGCGGCAGACGCTCCTGCTGCTTGCCGCAAGGCTTCGCAGTGAGCTCATTGCCCACTCACTTGATGTCCCGGGCGAAAGCCATATTGTACCGGTAATTACCGGCAGCAATGCGCTCGCGGTGGCACTCTCCGCCCGTCTTCGTGATGCCGGATTTCTCTGTTTGCCGGTGCGTCCGCCTACTGTCCCGGAAAAGAGCGCCCGTATCCGTATTTCACTTCGATCGACTCTGCAATGGAATGATCTTGAGCGAATTCCGGATATTGTCGGGAGGATAGCAGCCGCATGAAAACAACATGGCTTAGAAAAGAGGGTGCCGAAGAGCTGCTGCTTTTTTTCAACGGCTGGGGTATGGATCGCCGAATTGGCGACCATCTTCTCGCCGAGTCGCTTTCTGAAGGATTTGAGGCCGATCTGCTGATTTGCCACGACTATTGCACCCTTGAACCAGAAGCGTGCGTTATGAGTGAGGTTGCCCGGTATGGGCGCATAACCGTGGTTGCCTGGTCATTCGGTGTCTGGGTTGCCCAGCACGTTGCATTGCCCCCGATTGAGTGCGCAATTGCCATCAATGGTACGCTGTATCCGGTCAACGCAGAGAGAGGGATCTGCCCTGAGGTTTTTCAGGCAACCCTTGCAACCTATAGTGAAAAGAGCCGCAACCGTTTCAACCGCAGGATGTGTGGCTCGGGCGAAGCATACACCCTTTTTTCCTCGATGTCGCCCGATCGCTCTGCTGCCGATCAACACGAGGAGTTGGAGCGGTTGCAGGAGCATTTCCTGACGGTGGGTCCGGCTGGCGGTACCGCATGGCGCTATACTCATGCCATTATTGGAGGACGTGATCTTGTTGTTCCGGCCGAGCAGCAGTACCGTGCATGGAAAGCTCTTCCTCAAACTGTTATTGCTGATATGCCACACTTTCCCTTTTTTCATTTCAGGAACCTGCAGGAGGTGCTCGAATGTATCCATTGATCAACAAGCAACTGGTTCGCGACCGATTTTGCCGAACCCTGCGCAGCTACAGCAGTCAGGCCGTGGTACAGAAAGCGATGGCCTGTGAACTTGCAGAGATCATCTGCGAGCAGGAGCCGGGCCGGTCGTTTGAGCGGATCCTTGAAGTTGGCTCAGGCTCAGGCGCACTCATGGCGGAGCTGCTGGGCCGTTGCAACGTCAACAGCTATTATGCCAATGATCTTGTTGCCGAGAGTCGCTTCTCTCTTCAGGGGGTTCTTGACCGCTTTGCTGTCGGTGAGTTTCACTTTCTTGCCGGGGATATTGAGAGCCTGAAGCCCTTGCCTCAATCGCTCGACCTTGTTGCTTCGAATGCTACACTGCAATGGCTCAATGACCTTGACGGATTTTTCAGAAAGATAGAGGCTCACCTCAAGCCCGGAGGGACGTTTGCTTTTACCACTTTCGGTCCCTCGAACATGCGTGAAATATCGCTCATCGAGGGTGTTGGACTCAGCTATTACACCCTCGGGGAGCTTGAACTGCTTGCCGGACGTTTTTTTGAGATAACTGTCAGTCGCGAAGAGACCTTGCGAATGGAGTTTACGTCCCCAGAAGCGATGCTGCACCATATCCGCTCTACCGGCGTCAACGGGCTGCTTCGTCGTTCATGGACAAAAAGTCGTTATCTCCATTTTTTAGCAGAGTACCGGCGCCTCTTTTCCTCTGAAAATGGTGTTTACCTGACCTATCATCCTCTCTATTGCTGTATGAAAAAGAGAACCCTATGAGCGGAACTGTTCTGGCTGTTGGCGGTATCGATACCGGAATTGGAAAAACATACATGACCGGTCTGCTGGCCAGGGCCCTCCTTCAGCAGGGTAAACGGGTCATAACACAGAAAATTGTGCAGACCGGCTGTGAAGGAATTGCGGAAGATATCCTTGAACACCGTCGCCTGATGGGCATCGGAGTGCAGGATGCTGACCGGGAGGGACTCACCTGCACCACTGTTTTCCGCTATCCAGCCTCTCCGCACCTTTCCGCACGGCTGGAAGGCACGGAGGTCGATCTTCACCGTATCAGCCTCTCTACCCTTGCCTTGCAGCAACGGTACGACCTGGTGCTTCTTGAGGGGGTTGGCGGGCTTCTTGTCCCCCTCACCCCCGATATCCTTTTTGCCGACTATATCCGGGATGCTGGCTATGAGCTTCTGCTGGTAACGAGCCCCCGGCTTGGCAGCATCAACCACACCATCCTCTCCATCGAGGCCTGTCAGCACAGGGGAATTGTTCTTAGGGGGCTTCTCTATAACTGTTTTCAGGAGATTGACAAGCTGATCGCCGATGATACCCGTGCGTTTCTTGGTCGGTACCTCGCCAAGGCGGGATGTGCGGCACCGATCATCGACCTGCGTGAGGGGCTGCTTGATTTTGATGCTGTTGAGCGGCTTTCTTTATCATAACCTTTTATAGCCTTTATCGGTATGGCCACGCAAGCAGCCTCCTTTGATCTTGATTTTGATCGCCACCATCTCTGGCATCCCTACACCTCCGTAACAGCTCCTCTGCCAGTCTATCCGGTTGCTTGTGCCAGCGGCGTCTTTCTTGAGCTTGAGGATGGCCGTCGCCTTGTTGATGGCATGTCCTCCTGGTGGGCCGCCATCCACGGCTACAACCACCCTGTGCTCAATGAGGCGGTAGTCAGGCAACTGCAACTGATGAGCCATGTCATGTTCGGAGGTCTCACCCATCAGCCAGCCATAACCCTTGCAAAACAGTTGGTGTCGCTAACGCCTGAGCCCCTGAAGAAGCTTTTTTTCAGCGACTCCGGTTCTGTCGCCGTTGAAGTGGCCATCAAGATGGCTTTTCAGTACTGGGCGGCTCTGGATAAACCCCTGAAAAACCGGCTGCTGACCGTCCGCTCCGGCTACCACGGCGACACCTTTGCAGCCATGTCGGTCTGTGATCCGGTAACCGGTATGCACTCCCTCTTCAAAGGGGTGATGCCGGAACAGTTCTTTGCCGAAGCCCCAGCCCCCCGATTTTCTGAGCCTTGCACCGAAACCGATATGGCTGATCTTCGCCAGAAGCTTGAAGAGCATCACCGCGAGATTGCCGCAGTCATCATTGAACCGGTGGTTCAGGGTGCGGGTGGAATGCGCTTTTACTCTCCGCACTATCTCTCTCTGCTCCGCGAACTTTGCGACTATTATGATGTGCTGCTCATTTTCGACGAAATCGCCACCGGTTTTGGCCGTACAGGAAAGATGTTCGCTCTTGAACATGCTGACGTAGTGCCCGATATCCTCTGTGTCGGCAAGGCGCTGACCGGCGGTTACATGACCTTGGCCGCAACGCTGACAACAGAGAGGGTGGCAGAGGCAATCTGTTCAGGTAATCCAGGGCTCTTCATGCACGGTCCCACCTTTATGGCCAACCCCCTTGCCTGTGCTGTTGCCTCCGCAAGTATTAGTCTTCTTTGCAGTTACGATTGGCAGGCATCGGTGCTGCGGCTTGAAGCCGGGCTTCGTCAAAGGTTGGAGCCCTGCAAGGGTTTAATGAATGTCGCTGATGTGCGAGTGCTTGGAGCCATAGGGGTGGTCGAGCTGCATAGTCCCGTCGATATGGCTCTCATTCAAAAACAGTTTGTTGAAAAAGGGGTGTGGGTTCGTCCCTTTGGTCGCCTGGTCTATCTGATGCCCCCATTCATTATGCGTGACGAAGAGCTTGCACAATTAACCACGGCAGTTTACGATGTGGTGGAGTCGATGCAGTAAAAAGTTGTTTTGCACCCTTTCAGAATGTACTATGTTTCTTTCTCAAGTAAAAAAAACAGCCATGAGAGCAAAGCCCTGGATTCGCCATTACGACAAGGGAGTTCCCCACACGCTTCATCCTTACCCGGAAGAGACACTGGTCGATGTTCTCCGCAGAAGTGTCGTGGAGCAGCCTCGCCATCCCGCAATGTATTTTAAGGGAAGTGCTCTCTCATACCGCGAACTGGAGCAGCAAAGCGATGCGCTCGCCCGAGCTCTGCTCTCGCTTGGATTGCGCAAGGAGGATCGGGTTGCCCTCGTCATGCCCAATTCACCGCAACTGATCATCAGCGAGTTCGGAGTCTGGAAAGCTGGCGCCATTGCTGTGCCCATGAATCCACTCTACACCGTCAACGAGCTTGAGCACGCCCTCAACGAATGCGGTGCAGAGACCGTCATTGTCCTCACCCCTTTCTACGAAAAAATCAAGATTGCCCAGAGCGTTTCGCGTCTCAAAAGGGTGATTGTTACCAGCATCAAGGAGTATCTTTCACCCATCAACAGTACGCTCTTCAGGCTCTTCAAAGAGAAAAAGGATGGGCACAGGGTGAAACTGCATCCCGGAGACCACTGGCTGAGCGCTCTTCTTGCTGCCCAAACCGGTGGAAAATTTGCACCGGTTGCCATCAAGCATGATGATCCGGCAATTTTCCTCTTTTCCGGCGGCACAACCGGTAACCCCAAGTGCGTGGTCATCTCTCATCAGGCGATGGTGATGACCGGAATGCAGATTGCGAGCTGGTTCCAGGTCATCCTTGAAAAAGGAAAAGACATTATCCTGCTCAACATGCCACTCTTTCACGTCTATGCCCAGGTTGGCATTTTGACTGCGGCATTGATTGAGCGCTACCCGGTTGCACTTGTGCCAAATCCGCGTGATCTTGACGACCTGCTGCATACCATCAAAACCCTGAAAGCGGCGGTACTTCCCGGTGTGCCGACTCTCTTTACCGCACTGCTCAACCACCCCAAAGTCAAGCGTGACAGTTCGATGCTTAAATCGCTCAAACTGAGTGTTTCGGGCGCAGCACCGCTCATGCTCGAAACCAAAAGACGTTTTGAGGAGCTGACGGGAGGGCACATTATCGACGCCTACAGCCTTACCGAAGCCGCACTTGCCTCGGTCTTTACTCCAATTAAGGGAACCTACAAGCATGGATCGGTAGGCATTCCTGTGCCGGATGTCGAGATACGGATTGTTGATCCGGAAACCGGTATTGAAACTCTTCGTGAGCTTGAAATAGGGGAGATCATCATGCGAGCCCCCCAGCTCATGAAAGAGTACTGGCAGAACCCCCTGGAGACCGCACTCGTGCTCCGCGACGGCTGGCTCTTTACCGGCGATCTCGGCTATCTCGATGAAGATGGCTACCTTTTTATTGTTGACCGTAAAAAAGATGTTATCAAGCCCGGTGGTTTTCAGGTCTGGCCCCGCGAAGTTGAAGAGGCCATAGCCGTCCACCCCGCAGTGCTCGAAGTTGGTGTGGCCGGTGTGCCCGATGCTTATCAGGGTGAAGCGGTTAAGGCGTGGATTGTGCTGCGCTCGGGCCACCAGCTCACGGTTGATGAACTCCGGGAGCATTGCCGCAAAGACCTTGCAGCCTACAAAGTACCCAAACATGTCGAATTCATCCTGGTGCTGCCAAAATCAACCGTAGGCAAGGTTCTTCGCCGCAAACTTGTGGAAGCGCATCTGGCAGAGTCTGCGGCATAGACGGGAGGTTATCGGCCCATAATTCGTGCACGATCAACTGGAGAAATAGCCTTGGGCCACTCTTTGACGTAATCGAGATGGGCTGTTGCAGGTTGACCATCTCGTTCCCTTACGCTCGATACCCTCACCATCAGATTGTCGGGCAACTTCCCTTGAAACAAATTGGAGAGATAGATCAGTCGCTGGAGCCGGTGGACAATGGTATTCCTGCTGTCGATGCCTCTTTCCCTTATTCCATCAGTAATTCTCCAGTAAAGCACATCTTCTTCTACAGAGGGCTGGCTGGCTGTAAAGGCCATTGCCTCAATGCTGTCGGTACCTGTCGAGATTGAAACGGAGTGCGGTGAACTGACCGTAAATCCGCTGGCACCATAGCATACCTGCTGATCGTGCCCTTGGCGGCGGAACCCATCACCGCTCCAGGTCATCACTACCAGCACCCGCCGGCCATCGGTATGTTGATAGATCCTTGAAGCAACAACATCGTATTGAGTCAAAACCGATTCGTTCCACAAGAATTTTACCTGCGATCCCTCAATCAGTTTCCATCCGGGGGGATGCAGGCTTACAAGCCGTTCAAGATCTGGTTTTGAGCCTTTCACCAGGAGATGCGCTCTCGACTCGACCAAAAGCAGCGAACAGAGGATCAGGAGTCCCAGAGCGAGGGAGACAATGCTATGCTTTTTCAGGCGCATACTGTAGACGTTTTTGATCCTTTATGCAGGGTGAGTAGCCAATCGAGAACCGAAAGCAGCAAGAGAGCGACAATAAACGAGATAATTCCGGCAACTTCATGGAAAAGTCCCTGTGCAAAACCGTCGCCGACGTACCATGTCGCCAGCACAAGCGAAATTACCCGTCCCAAATTGGTCAGTACGGCAACAGGAAGAAGAGAAAGAACCAGTAACGCAATATGCCATGGAGATCGTCGTGTACCTGCTCTCAGGTAAATGACAAAAAGCGCCGTCAATGAAAAAATTGAATTCATGCCTGAGCACGCTTCAGTAACCTCAGCGCTGTATGGACCAAAAGAGAGAATAACGCCATTGGCGACCACAGGAAGGATTGTTGCGCTTAACACTCTTGCACTGACTGATGCAATGGCAACCGCAAGTTCAGAAGAGAGGATGTTTGGCGCAGCCCACCCTATCACCACAACAACGGTGCCAGCAAAAGCGATAAAATGTGCAGAGCGTATATAATTTCGCGGAGCCAGCGCCGCCACCAATCCTGAGGCCATCAGAAAGAGGCTCCAGACATCCATGGTTGCCGACAGGTAGAAACGTCCGATGGCATAGAGCAGGCAACCGACAGCGACAAGTGCAGAACCCTGCATGAGAGCACCCGTCTCCCTGCAAAGCAACGATGCTGCAACCGCCCTGCGTTCCGACCATAAAGCGAAGACTATGCCAGCGTAAAGGAGCGCCTGATCGCTTTTTCCGGGAAATGGTGGATAGAGGAGCAGGTACCTTGCCACAGAATACGAAAAGAGCAGACTGAAGAGCACCCACGGGAACCATGATGCTTGCGGTTTAAGGGTCATGAGCGCACAACGGGTTATGGTTGCAGTAACGCAGGAGGCGGCAGATCAACCACCGCTTCGGGCAACTTCTTTCTGTTCTTGGCAGAAGCAAATTCGCCAAAAAAGGTGACTTTTGCCGAATCGAGTGATTTGGTCAGCGTTTTCGAAAGTTCCATTCTGCGCTGCTGTTCATTCAGGATGTCGGCGGCAGCCTGATTGGCCGCCTCGCCTTCAAGCGGCATCGGCACCGTAGCTCGCAATACAAGAATCATGGAAAACTTCTTCTCTATACGGGCTACCTGTGGCACGTTCAAACGCAACGTACTTAAGACCTCAAAAATACCCGGGTCAATCTGATTGGTTGTCAGCACCTGCATGGTGCGTCGAAAAGGCATCTTTTTTGTGCTGACCTTGTTGAGCAGTTGAGCCAGCGAGGCTCCTTTGCCAGCGCTTGTATTCAGTGAGCTGAGAAGCCCTTCGTCAACGCCAGGTATAACCACTTGATCATAGACAAAGAGTTTTCTCTGTGAAAAAAAACAGGGATTTTTTGCAACGACCTTACTGGCGGCTTCCAGCGAAACCTTTACGGCTTGCGTGGCAACATGCTGCTCAGCCATCCCGGCAAGTATTTTGCGGCGGGCTTCATACATCGCGACAATGAAGTCTGGAGAGTTCTCCAGTTTCATCTCCAATGCTCGCTGTGCAAGTAGCTCCCTGCGAATTAGAAGCGAGAGGATGCGTTGCCGCTCCGCCTCCCCCTCAGCTTCGGGGAGAGCCGGGCGACGAGACAAAAAATCGACCTCACGCCGGGTTATCTCAACGCCGTTCACCACCGCGCTTACACGCCCCCTCTCGCCTTCGCCACCACTCGGGGAGCACCCGGCAAGGGCTACCGCAAAAAGGCAGCTTGCCAGCAGCCACTTCACGCAGCGCGCTTCGATATCCTGGCAGATCTGATCTTCAGCCAGAATGTTACCAAAAGAACTCCACCAACGCCCAAAAGCACCAGCATTGCTGGTTCCGGGGCTGGTGATGCTGCCATATCCGATGATGCAACGAGCGTTGTCTGAGCACCCATCAGACTTCTCGACGCTTCATCTTCGTTCTCTGATGACCCATTTTCCCGTTCTGATGGTCCATTCCCGATCCCCTGACCGGCTCCGTTGCCCGGACCTTCGCCATCGCCGGGCCCACCGGCCCCTCTCCCTGTACCAGAGACCGTATTTGCATCTCCCCCAATGTTCGCGCCGTTCCCAGTATTGACCGATTGTGCCTGACCCTGGGTTATATTTGCTACATCCGCAGCCCGAACAGTTCCGCTCAACACCCCCGTGGCCAAGACCACTGCGAGCAATCCATAGAGTATCTTTCTCATCGTTACTTTCGTTTTTGGTGGTGCTAAAAGACTAATGGTATGAATGCTGTTCATCTATAAAAAAAGTGTTACGTCCCTACGTATATAAACAGTGTAATTCGTTGTTTATAAAATATATAAAGAAATACTCCGAAGAAAAAGTTCCCCGAACTCTGTTTTTCAGGAGTGCTGGTGATGGCGTTGAAGATGATGTTGTGGAGCAACCGCTACCTTGAGCGCCCTGCTGAACTTAAAACAAAATGGCTAATCCATTTTTAATCTTGTTCAGCTTGCTTTTTTCAGGGTTCAACTCAAATTGCAAGGTGTTTAATCTGATGCTGTTTTTACAGACGTCATGACGAGCAATTTGTTCATGAAACGATGCACATCATCATGAATTTCATCGGGTGTCATACTGAGCGCCACCTGCTCACGCAAAAGCTGTAACGATGGACTCCTTTTTCTCAACTGATGGAAGAGGGAATTATCGTTCTCAAACAACAGCCGTTTTCCATCAACAACGGTGAATATGTTTGCTGAAATATCCCGCCAGCTTTTTCCTTGTGGCAGGGTTAAATTTTCGTCAGCAAAAAATTGATCAATAACGTTTAAAACGGGTTGTGCAAAAAGATCATCTTCCCGGCACTCCATCAGTTGCAACGCTGCACGTTTCCATGCATCCGAAACAAGCAGGTAGTTTTCGATATTTTTTCGTTTCCATTCAAAAAGAGTTGGATTCTCCCGTTGGGGGTGGAATGCGTTTTCGGCGCTATCGTAATCAAAGAGCATAAGGCGTGAAACGGTAGGAATAATCTGCTGCAACGCCTTAAAATGTTCATCTGCCGCATCTTTCATGGCGATTTTATTCCCGCCACCCATAGGCTTGAAGCAGAGTTTGTTCATAGCTTCCTGCGCACCGCATTTGGCGGCCCACGCCCGCAGAATTCGTTCATCACTCTCTCCTTCGGCATAGAGGATGCAGGGTGATTCCAGCAATCTGACGATCTCTTCGTTCGACACTTCGGCCATCGCCCGGACAACATCGGGGACCGATTGAATTCGTTGTGCCTCTTGACCCATCAAAGAGAGGATTTGACTTGCATCAACTCCTCTGGCAAACTCCTCGGCATGAGTTGCAATCAAAAACTGGGTACCCCTCTCATAGGATTGCAGCCTGAAAAAATCGAGAATTTCTCGTTGCAGGTTCACATGCAGGTGAGCATCCGGTTCATCGAGCAGGATGGTTGTCGGCTTATAACCATAAAGAAATGCAAGTAATGTCAGCGTCTGATGAAAGCCGCTTCCGCCAGCAATAATATCGAACTCTTTGCCATTCTGATGGTAGTCAACTGTGATGGATACATCTTTTTGAGAGTCATACTTCGGTTCAAGCATTGTTACCGAAAACCATCGTTGCATGATGCTCAAGACTTCCTGCCACTCTTGCGGATGCCTTGGCTTGCCGCTCTTGATCCGAGGGTCTATCGGCGGGCAGACCTGAAGCAGCAGGTTGCGCAAGACACTGCCAGGTTGCCCTTTTCCAATTTGCTGGCGAATCGGTGCAAAATCCAGCCATTTTTCTGTGGGTTCAAGACCTGAAAATGGAGGGACATAAGCGATTTTTGGCAGCACCTCAGCTTTTTCCAGTTCACGGAATCTTGTCCAACCGCCATCAGGAATCGCATACATCGTTTGCGGAGAGTGATAGCGCAGTTCAACACCAAAAACCTCTGTTTTTTCAGGAGCGATGTGCCATTCAACCACAATCTGGATGAGGATAAATTCCTGCTTCTTTTTCCCATCGACAAGAGGATAACGACGGTCAGTTCTGTCCTTCCACAAAAGATTAAACTCCGGTACCGGCAGAGCTGTGAAGTTGGGGAGCACGATCTGTATTCCTTTCGAACCACGTCGGGCAGAGCGGTGGAATTCATCGACACAGTACTGCCAGATGGCAAGCGCCTGAAGCACGGTGCTTTTTCCGCTGTTATTTCTTCCAACGAGCAGGTCGAAACGGGTGAAATCGTAGCTCTGTTCCCCGACGTTTTTGAAATTGCGCAGTGTCAGGCGGGTAATCATAATGGTCTTGCAGTTTTCTTTTATTTTTGCATGGCAACGTTGCTTAACATTATGATTTTTTTTTCGCATCATCACAATATTTTGAACACCTTCATCACTGTGTCGCCAAGGTGGTTGATGACCTTGACGGCAATCCCGCCAGTTTCGAATTTATCGAAAGGACGCGAAATATTGCTATTTAGCCCTAACAATCATGAACACTGTTTGAGTGTATTGATCAGCTTATCGTAATTTGTCGTTTTCTATTCTTTAATTCAATCCGATTTTGGATCCGATATATACCAGCAAATACTCACGAAATGGATGAAATTGGTTATTTAAAATTCTATCATATTGTTTTCGCCAGAAAATGCTTTTCTTATGGCTTTTATCTGGCAAACTTGAATACGCAGCAGTCATACCTCTGAGGGCACCCTTTGCTCTGTTATCTTTGAGAGTACTATGGTTAAGGTTTAAGATGTTAATAAAAGCTTCTATCTGATTTCTAATAGTGATTTCCAGACTTGGTTTAGCAGCAATTTCGCCACTTGCGTAAGCGGTAAAATAAAAATTTGTCTTGTTGGCAACTGACTTTGTGTTGGAATAAAAAATAACAGGAGGAATGATATTACTTCCTCGTTCACGGTCACAATGAAATTTTCCCGTTAAATGATCTTTTACTTGATTTTTGTTGCAAACAGCGACCAGATTAAAGTAGGAAGTTGACAACTCCTTATTGTGTTCTTTTGGTGTAACGTGTTCAATAGATGAATTATCGATATCAATTTTTTGCTGGCAATAAGCACATAAAGAATGTTGCTCATCAATCAAAAACTGTTTTGCCTCCCTAATCCTTGGTAATGAACTACAGTCAGTTCCGTAATTAAACGTGCGCCTGTCAGGAGGTACTGTAAACCATACATTCCAATCAATTGGCTCAGTTGTTTGTTTTTTGATAAACTGCATTAGTCTTGATTTTTTGAAAGTTCATATAATGCAATTGCTTTTTGAATATCCGGATCATCTTCTCCAAATTGGGCAACCAGTCCATCAAGGAGCGGTCGAATCTCTTTGCTGTCGGGCTCTGTATCTATCAATTGAAGCAGGTGATTAATTCTCTGCTGGGTGGGCACATGTCTATCAGAAGCACCAAGTACATTTCTTAGAACAAAGTTTATTTCTTTTCCAAAATAATCAGAATTGTGCTTTGCAACACTGCCTTCATTTATAACAAATAAAGAGCCGTTATCAAAGTTAGCAACAACAGTTGGACTATGGGTGGTGATAAAGAATTGGACTTTGGGCAATAATTCCTGTAAAATAGCAATTGCTTTTGCTTGCCATTTTGGATGCAGATGCAAGTCAATCTCATCAATGGTTACACATCCCGTTTGTTGATTTTTAATTTCATCAAGCGTTAACCATGGATTGAGCTGAGACGCTCGCCATATCAAATCAACTATCAAGTAAATTATGTTTCTAAAGCCGTCTGAATAGTAGTTGATTGGCAGACTGAAATTATCTTTTAACTGAATAAAGAGTTCAAAATTAAATTTCGCCTCTTGATATATTTTGATATCATTTTCGCAAATATCATCATTGAAGGAAGCCAAAGTCTTTTTAATGGCCGTCTCAACATTCTCCAAAACCAAATCAACAGAATCAATTTCTTTGATTTGCTTTGTTGCTCTGCTTGTTACCGCATTTCCTAACCATTCCACCAATGTTCCTTTAATGGCATTGTCTTTCAAGCATTGCAAATAGCCATTTCTTCTGCCGGCTAATGGATCAAATTTCTGCTTGGCAGATTGTGAAGCATCTTTAAACAATCGTTGTGTAGAATAATATGCAATTAAGGGGGCAATATTTTTGTCCTCTGGTTTGAAAAAACCGTTTAAGATTTTACTGCCGTAAATACCTGCGATTCTTGCATTCTTGACGTCATTATTTTTAGTAATAGAGTTAAAATTTCGAGTCCAGTTGCCACCAATTACATCAGAAAAAGCTTTAATTGATGTTTTCTCAACTCTCACAGGATTACCATCCGCCATTATTATTCTAACTTCAGGTAACTCTATCATCCTTTGCATTTTTTGTTCTTGCTCTCCAAAAAATCCTCCTAAAGCAATATTAATTGCCTCAAGCAAAGTTGTTTTACCGCTACCATTGGCTCCAACAAACAGGTTCACGCCTTTGCCAAAGATAATTGACAACTTCTCAATGTTTTTGAAGTTATCTATTTCAATTCTGTCTATTCTCATTGTCTGGTTATTACACTAAATGCAAATTTATTTTAAACCAAAGCCCACTCAATGCGGCACCGGTTTTTCAAGAAGCCGGATTTTACATACGGTTCTTTATTAAGCGAGTCAATCATCCAGAGAGGAAAGTTAACATTTACCCTCTTCTGCCAGTTGGCGCTCTTCGACAGGATCAAGTTTTGCACACTCTTCCGCCAGTCTGCGCTGCTCAATACGCTCAATTTTTTCATAGAGCGCCTCTTGTATTGCCTGACTGCGATTGGCAAAAACCCTCCTTTCGACAAGCCGGTCAATTTTTATGATGGCCATTGCATCAATGGTTACCGCAACTTTTGTTTTTCCCATC
>CAILXB010000176.1 GCA_903838025.1 uncultured Chlorobiaceae bacterium | reverse complement strand
GCTATTTTGAACTCGGGCGGGATTGTGGCATTTCCAACGGAAACGGTTTATGGCCTTGGTGCTGGTATCTGCTATCCGGAGGCACTGCTCCAGCTTTTTCGAGCAAAAGGGCGTCCGGCGGATAACCCGCTGATTGTGCATATTTCCAGTGTTGAGCAGGTTACGGAAGTTGCTTCTGAGGTGAGTTTGCAGGCAATGATGCTGATTGAGCGCTTTTTCCCAGGCCCACTGACACTGGTGCTCAAAAAAAATTCCTCTGTCCCCTGCAGCGTTACTGCCGGGCTGGAGACGGTCGGGGTACGCTGCCCGGCAAATCCGGTTGCGCGGGAGTTTCTTCGTCTCGCTTGCTGCCCGGTGGCCGCTCCTTCGGCAAATCGGTCGGGGCTGCCGAGTGCAACAAGCTGGGAGGCGGTGATGCAGGATCTTGACGGAAAAATTGACTGCCTGCTGAGGGGAACGCCGAGTGCCATCGGCCTTGAATCGACCATTGTTGACTGTTCGGGCGGGAGGCCTGTCCTGTTGAGGGCCGGGGCGATAACGCTTGAACAATTGCGCGAGGTGATACCTGAAATAATGACCATGACGGTTTCGGAACCGGAGGAGAGTCCTAAATGCCCGGGCCTGAAGTATCCCCATTATGCACCGAGGGCGTCGATTCGCCTCTGTACTGATGCCGAAAAAATCGACTTCAAAGAGAGTTCTGCGGCTTACATCGGCATGTCGGAACCCCCTGCCGGTGTTTCACTGCTCAAGGTGTGCCGAACCCTTGAGGAGTATGGCCGGGAGCTTTTCGGCTTTTTCAGGCTTTGCGACGCCCGGAACATCAGCGTTATCTACTGCGAACTGCCCTCAAACGAGGGTCTCGGCAGAGCAATCCGGGACAGGCTTATGCGGGCCGCCGGGCTTTCCTGACCTCCCTCTCGACCTCTCAGAATACAAAAGAGCAGCCTACATGGAAGGAGCCTGGCGCGCTGGTTGCCCGCTCGTCGTTGCCGCTGCTGTACACCGTTCTGTCGCTGTACCGGGTGACCTCGTATCGTGCACCAAGCTTCATTTGTGGCAATACCTGCCATGTTGCTACCAGAAAGAGGGATTTGCCCCGTCCGTTATACATCCCGAGGGAGGAGGTGAGGGGCAGGTCGTCCTCATAAGCGTAGAGTGCGGCATCGTAATCTTGCGTATTGAAAACGGTCATGCGCCCTTTCAAGCCGAATTTTCCGCCAGAGTAGCCTGCCTGCTGGTAAGCAAGCCAGCCGTAATAGTGCTGATTTCCGGCAAGATACTCCTTGACCACTTTTTTGACCTCTCCACGGCTTCGGAGTTGCACTTTGCTCGATAGAAACAGATCGCAATCGAGTCGGCAACGGTCGCTTTTTTGGGGAAGCGCCATCCAGAGTGGATGGCTTGATGTGCCCTGATTTGACTGTTCTTCACGGAATTTGTGCTGAAATTGCATGTTCCAGGTAACAAGCGATGACTGTTTCCAGGTGATGATAACGCGTGAATCGTTGCCGCTGGAAGGGTATTGGCAATGATCGTCGAGCAGTGGAAAGGTGAAGAGGTCGTAATAGGCGGCAACTGAGAGCTGGCTGCTCACTTTTGCGTTGAGGCCGAAATAGTAGCCCCGCTCATTTGCTCCACCGCTCCCCCTTTCGGCAAAAGCGCCTGCAAAAGGGGAATAGTAGTTGGTACCATAACGCCGGATGGCGGCAACTGCACTGACACCGCGAAGAATCTCATACTCCGCACCCGTTGTCCATGATACGTCAGAGGGTTGAGGTGAAAATGCCGCTTCGGCAAAGAGGCCTGCATGACCAAAAGAGAGGTCACTTTCAAGACTGTAGAGGGTTGCCGAGGAGAGGTTAACATCATTAAGTGAAAATGGATAGCGGTACTTCAGCACGCTGCCTCCGACCCTGCCGCTGAAGAGGCCGGCCTGATAGCTACAGAGGAGATTTGCCCCGGAGATGATTTCGGTCACATTGTCTTTTCTTTCTGTTTCAAGCTCGGTACGATGGTAACCTGAGGTACTGAAACTGGTAATGAGGCCGCCGTCATTGATGATTGCGTCACGATGATCGGAGGAGTAAAAGAGGGTCACTTCAAAAGGATCAAGCTTTACTGTGGCGGCGACTCCCTGCAAAAAGCCGGATTCCGAGCTGGAGGCGGAGGGAAGGAGCTGCTTTGAGGGTAGCCTGACGCTGCCTGCGGGGTCGCTCCCCTTGGAAAAATAGCGTCCCTGCCCGATGAGCAACCCCTGGGCAAGATTGAGTTTGTAGTTGCCAAGAACCGCGCTTTTGAGGTGGCCAAGATCGTAGGCATTAAAGCTGATGGCGCTGAAGTCGGCCACATCCGCCTCACCAATATCCTTTTCCTGTACCAGACTGGCTTTGAGGTGGGGTGCCGAAAACTGCAAGCGGTTATAGAGTTTATAGTTCCCTCCTGCGTAGGAGAGGTCGAGAATACCTTTTCGAGGCGGCGTTTCCCAGAAGAGGCGGCTGTAGAATGAGCCATCAACCACTACGGCTTTGGCTTCAGGCTCACGACGGGGAGTTCTCTCTTTGCCAAAAAGGATATAGGGGGCAATGCTTGCGGTTTTCTCTTTCCCGATGATGAGTTCAAGCTCCTGCAAGGAAAGAATTGGCCCTTTGTCGCGCCGGTGGATGATGATGGCCTCGGCATCGACTCTTTTGAGCCAGGGCAGTTGGCAGAGGTCGTCAACATCGGCCTGGTTGATCAGAATTTTGCTGCTTTTCAGCCGGTCAATCAGATCGAGCAACTGCTCAATATTTGATTCGGATTCAGCATTATTGAGCAGCTCCTGAAGGTCGCCATTTTCGGCCGAGAGTGCCGAAACGGAATCTGGTGAGGCAAGCAGGAAGGCAAACGCCATGACTCCGGGCAAGGCATGACGTTTGAGAGAAAAGTGGGGCGTTCTCATAGCTATCACATCGGGTTTTGTGTCAGTTAACAAAACCGGCTGACAGCTTATGGGCTTTCCGTCAACTTGTACAGTGCCTGAACCTCATTACGGCTCAGGTAGCGCCATTCGCCACGCCGGAGTTCTCCTGCCTGAAGACCTGCATAAGCAACCCTTTCAAGCCGTTTCACCTCAAAACCAAGAGTCTCGAACATCCGTCTGACCTGGTGATTTTTTCCTTCATGAATACTCACCAGTACCTGCATTCCCTCATCAAGTATTTTTGCGCGGCAGGGACTGACTTTTTCCCCGGTATCTTTTAAACGCATCCCTCCTGTCAGTTGGGGCAAAAGATTTGGGGTAAACTTTTCACCAAGCTCTGCAATATACTCTTTTTTCACATTTGACGAAGGGTGCATTAATTTATGAGCAAGTGTGCCGTCATTGGTGAGAAGAAGAACGCCTGTCGTTTTCCGGTCGAGCCTTCCAACGGGAAAAATGCGCTCTTCGACGTCAATAAAATCGAGCACCATTTCTCGCTTTTTTTCGTCACTGTTGGTGGTGATGACGTTTCTTGGTTTGTTGAAGAGGATGTAGACCTTCCGGTGCTCAGGCTGGGCAAACTTTTCGCCATCCACAATAACTTCGTCGCGTGAGGGGCTGACCTTGATGCCTGGCGTCGTCACCACAACGCCGTTGATCATGACCCTGCCGTCCAGAACAAGCTGGTCGGCCGACCTGCGTGACGCTATGCCGCATGAGGCGAGATAGCGGTTAATTCTTACTTCATCGTCTTTGATGCTGTTTTTCATATTCCTGTCGTGTCTCCTGCTTGTTCGTTACCGGATGAGGCGCTTTGGGTGCCATTCAGCCGGGTAAAGGATTGCTCTTCTTCATGCTCCTGAAAAGCAAAAATGAGTGCCTCAATCTGTTGCTGTAACTGTAACTCCTGCTTCTGCACGTTTTCAGGGATTATCTGCTATTTTTTCCGTGCTGTCGAAAAATTATGATCGAGGCTTATGCCCTCTTCAAAGCTGTACCAAAGTTCCTGACAGGGAAAATTGCATTCATAGAGGGCCTTGCCGATAATGACGGAATCAACTCCGAAAGCGGCAAGCTCATTGAGCTTTTTCAGATCTTCAGAATTGGTAACACCGCCGGAAGCGGTAATTTTCATGCCGGTTTTTTCGGCAAACCGCTTGGTGCTCTCATACCCGAAACCCTGCATCATGCCGTCGCGGCTTATGTCGGTATAAATAATGCGCTCAATGCCCATCTCTTTCATCTGAAGCGCCAGGTCATAATCGTGAAGCGTGCTGCTTTCAGTCCACCCCTTGATTTTTGGAATGCCGTTTTCGGCGTCTATGCCGACAACAATCTGTGACGCGGTATAGCTTTTTAAAAGCTCTTCGACCAGGCTGGGATTGGTTACGGCGGCTGAACCAATGACAACACGAGCGACACCGATATCCAGATAGCGCTTCACCGCATCGGCGGAACGAATTCCTCCACCGACCTGTACAGGGATGTCGATGTTGATGACAATCTCCCTGATTTTTTCAAAGTTGACCATCTCGCCGGTAAGGGCAGCATCGAGATCGACAATATGGAGCATCTTGGCATTCTGCTTGCGCCAGATAATTGCCATGTCGCGAGGATTGTCGAGATAAATTTTTTTCTGGCTGAAGTCGCCACGGGTCAGTCGTACACACTTGCCCTCTTTAATGTCTATAGCGGGAATAATCAACATAACAAATAACAAAAAAAGTGTTTTAGCACCCGGCAAAATTTTTGAGTACCTGCAAACCGGCATCAGAGCTCTTTTCCGGATGAAACTGAACCGCAAAAATACCATTTTTTTCAATGGCTGAACAAAAGTTTTTTCCGGCGAAGCAGGTTGTTGCGGCTACAGAGTCAAGACTTTCGGGCTCACAGTAGTAGGAGTGTACAAAATAGAAGAAGGTGTGATCGGCAACTCCACGGAACAGAACACTCTCTTTCTGCTGGTCAACGGAGTTCCACCCGATTTGAGGAATCTTGTCGGTTTCGCTCCTGAAGCGAACTACTTTGCCCGCAATAAGATCCATTCCTTTGTGCGTGCCCATCTCTTCACTCTCGGTAAGCAGCAACTGCATGCCGAGGCAAATTCCGAGGAGCTGGCCTCCTTTATCGACATGCTCCGAAAGGGCTTCGGTAAAACCCGATGCGTTGAGTGACTCTATGGCCGATCCGAAGGCTCCTACGCCGGGAAGAATAACTTTTTTGTATCCGGCAAGTTTGGCGGGATCACTGCTGACAATCGCCTTGACTCCGAGGTAATCGAAGGCCTTGAGGACAGAACGAAGATTCCCTGCGCCATAATCAGCAATAAAAACCATATATGTGTGTGATAACAACTTAAAATTGCAAAGCGGCCAGCAACACACCCTTGCGGGATTTGCCGGGCCACGCCCCTCGTCCGGTAAACTCTACACGGCAATCAAAAAAAGGGGCCTTTTATATTGGATAATTAATGATTATTATAGTAACTTTTTCATCTTGCCAGAAAAACCGGCAGCTCTCCACCATCATACGAAATCAAGGGGCCAATGCACAAAATTGTTTCTGCCATATTTTTAGCTGAAAATATCAAAAAAATTGAGATCGAGGCTCCCCGTATTGCAAAAAAAAGAAAAGCGGGGCAGTTTGTCATGATCAGAGTGGGCGAAACAGGCGAGAGGGTGCCGCTGACCATTGCTGATGCTGATCCTGAAAAAGGGACGATTACCGTCATTGTTCAGGGTATGGGTAAATCGACAAGGGAGCTGAACAGCAAGGAGGCTGGCGACAGCATCCATGATATTGTGGGGCCACTTGGGGCGCCATCGCATATCGAGAAGTTTGGCACTGCGGTGAGCATCGGCGGCGGTTTGGGTGCGGCAATTGCCTATCCGACGGCTGTGGCGCTGAAGGAAGCTGGTAATTATGTCATTACCATCAACGGGGCCCGTTCAAAAGAGCTGGTCATCCTTGAAGAGGAGATGCGTGCGGTGAGTGATGAGGCCTATATCACGACTGATGACGGGTCGTACGGCTTTCACGGCTTTGTTACCCAGAAACTGCAGGAGCTGATTGACTCCGGCAAAAAAATTGATTTTGTGCTTGCCATCGGGCCGATTCCGATGATGAGAGCCATTGCGGAGGTGACACGCCCTTACCAGATCAAAACCGTTGTGAGCCTCAATCCGATCATGGTTGACGGCACTGGCATGTGCGGCGGTTGCAGGGTTACGGTAGACAACCAGATCAAATTCGCCTGTGTTGACGGCCCTGAGTTCGACGCGCACCTGGTCGATTTCAAAAACCTTTCTGACCGAAACAAGATGTACCTGCCGGAAGAGAAACAGGCAGTTGAAACATTTGCGCACAAGTGCAACCTCCAGAAACAGCTTTGAGCCCTTCACCGGATCTCTTTGGCTCTCGACGATGACCTTCTTGCCCGGCTCTCTCTCTCGGCCAGGGAAAGCTTTTTTTACATACTCAAACTCTCTTTTTTAAAGAAGCATTACTATGGACGCACAATCTATCACGACCAAAGAACGCCTTGCCATACCACGTCAAAAGATGCCGTCCCAAAATCCGGAGGTGCGGAGCCACAATTTCGGAGAGGTCAATCTTGGCTATACTGCGGATCTGGCACAACGGGAGGCGCAGCGTTGCCTTCAGTGCAAAATTCCGGCATGTGTGAAGGGGTGCCCGGTCAATATCAAGATTGACAAGTTTATCAAGCTTATCGCTGATGGTGATTTTGCGGGAGCCGCAAGAAAGATCAAGGAGGATAATGTTCTGCCTGCGGTTTGCGGAAGGGTATGCCCGCAGGAAGACCAGTGTGAAAAGGAGTGTATTCTCACAAAAAAATATACTTCGGTGGCTATCGGCAATCTTGAACGGTTTGCGGCTGACTATGAGCGCGAAACCGGACAAGTGGAGCTGCCGAAAGTGGCCGGGCCGACCGGGAAAAAGGTGGCCGTTATTGGCAGCGGACCGGCAGGGCTGAGCTGTGCCAATGACCTGATTCAGTTGGGCCATGCGGTGACGGTTTTTGAGGCGTTGCATGAGCTTGGCGGGGTGCTGATGTACGGTATTCCCCAGTTCCGCCTTCCCAAAGAGATTGTTCAGGCTGAAATTGAGGGGATGAAAAAGCTGGGTGTCAACTTTATCACCAATGCGGTCGCTGGCCGTTCGATCACCGTTGACGAACTGCTTGAGGAGGAGGAATTTGATGCCATCTTTATCGGGGTTGGAGCTGGTCTGCCTTGGTTCATGGGTATTCCTGGTGAAAATCTGCTTGGGGTCTACTCGGCCAATGAGTTTTTGACAAGAGTTAACCTGATGAAATCTTATCAGTTCCCCGACAACGATACTCCGGTCTTCAACTGCACGGGAAAGAGTGTGGCGGTTTTCGGTGGCGGCAACACGGCGATGGATGCTGTTCGTACGGCCAAGCGCCTTGGGGCTGAACATGCCTACATCGTCTATCGCCGTTCAGAGGCGGAGATGCCTGCTCGCCTTGAGGAGGTGCACCACGCAAAGGAGGAGGGCATTGAATTCCTTGTGCTGATGAACCCGCTGGAATTTATCGGTAATGATGCGCAGTGGCTTACAGGAGCTAAATGCCTTCGTATGGAGCTGGGCGAGCCAGACGACTCGGGACGACGACGCCCGATGCCGATCAAAGATTCTGAATTTATTTTACCCGTCGATATGGCGGTGATCTCTATCGGCAACGGTTCCAACCCGCTCATCAAGCAGACGACGCCGGATATTGAGGTCAGCAAGCGGGATACCATTGTGGTCGACATCACTACCATGGCAACTTCAAAAGAGAATGTCTATGCCGGTGGCGACATTGTGACCGGAGGTGCTACGGTTATTCTGGCCATGGGCGCAGGACGGACTGCCGCAGCGGCAATTCACGCAAAGCTGATGGGCCAGGAGAGCTGAGACGATGCATATGGCTGATGCTCTTCTTTCACCGGTTGTCGGGGGGGGATTCTGGATTGCGAGCGGAGCCCTGATCGGTTATTCGGTTAAAAAAATTACCGAAGAGGGTGATAACAGCAAAACAGCGCTGATGGGTGTGCTCGGAGCTTTTGTTTTTGCCGTGCAGATGATCAACTTCACCATTCCGGGCACAGGTTCCAGTGGACACCTTGGCGGCGGACTGCTGCTTGCGGCTCTGCTTGGTCCGCACCGGGCGTTTATTACGCTTGTATCGGTGCTTGTGATGCAGAGCCTCTTCTTTGCTGATGGTGGAGTGCTGGCGCTGGGCTGCAATATTTTTAACCTTGCCTTTCTTCCGGCATACATTGCCTATCCCTTTCTCTACCGCCCTCTCGCCGGAAATGCCACTTCCGGAGGCAGAATGGCTGCGGCGAGCATCACCGCCGCTACTGCCGGGATGGTGATGGGCTCCTTTTTTGTGGTTGCCGAAACTGCTCTTTCGGCTATTACCGAACTGCCCTTCACCCTTTTTCTGCTCTTTATGCTTCCAATCCATCTGGCCATCGGTATTGTTGAGGGGCTGGTGACCTGGGGGGTGCTTGCGTTTATTGCACGCACTGAGCCTGGTCTCCTCGTTGTGGCGACAAAAAAAACGGCCCGCCCTCGCCTTGTTGCCGCACTCTTTACCGTTGCGGCACTGCTTATTGGCGGTTGCGGCTCATGGTTTGCCTCATCTCAACCAGACGGACTTGAGTGGTCTGTGGCCAAGGTCGCAGGCAGCACAGCGTTCAGCGCTCCTCACAATCCGCTGCATGAGATGCTTGCCTCCCTGCAGCAAAAAACCGCCTTTCTTCCTGACTATGGGTTTAAGCCTGAGAGTGAGCTCTCTTCAACAGTTCGCTCCCCGGTTAATGTCGGCAGTTCGGTTTCGGCCATTGTCGGCACGCTTTTTCTCCTTGTTGCCACAGGAGTTGCCGGGATGGTTGTGGGCAGAAAAGGGGCGCTGCGAAAACCTTGATGATGATGAAGAAATTCTGCCCCACTGATTTTGAGCAGAGAGCCCCCGACGCACTCTCCCCTCTCTTTGGAAGTGACCGCTCAACCCTTCTTGTGACGCTTCTCTTTCTTTTTTCGGTGCTCTCTGTCCCGAAATTCAACCTTTCAGAGGTGATGGTTTTTGCGGCTTGGCCGCTTTTTCTCATTGGTGCAGCAAGGGTTCCGGCAGGAGTGATTGCAAAACGGTTGCTGCAGCTCTCCCCTTTTGTGCTCTTTATGGCTGCCGGAAACCTCTCGCTTGACCGCACGCCCGTCGGGAGCCTCTCGGGCTTCATCATCACAGGAGGAGTGCTGTCGGCCATGGTGATTGTGGCAAAAACCATGATATCGGTGGCCGCTCTGCTTTCGGTGACGCTCTGTACTCCCTTTTACCGAATCTGCCGCGCTCTCGAAACGCTTCATATTCCGGAGGTGCTGATAACACAGTTGATGCTGCTCGACCGGTACCGCTCCCTGCTTGAGGAGGAGGCACTCGCCATGAAAAGGGCCCGGGATATCCGCTCGTTCGGCAGAAAGGGAAAGGAGCTTTTCCGTACCGCACTGCTCATTGGATCGCTGCTGTTGAGAACGACCAACCGTGCTGAACGAGTCTACCGCAGCATGAGTGCTCGCGGCTTCGGGAGAGCGCTGAGAGTCCAGCCTGCGGAAAAGATGACCTTCGCGGAGTGGAGAAGTGTCGGGCTCTCGTCACTGCTCTTTGTTGCACTTCGCCTTCTATTTTAAACGGTTACCTCCAATGATCTCCATCAAGGATCTCAGTTTTTCATGGCCTGACGGCACAAGGGCCATCGACCGAATCACTCTGGCCGTTGCCCAAGGGAGTTCAATGGGGATTGTTGGAGCAAACGGGGCCGGTAAATCGACGCTGGTCAACCACCTGAACGGCTACTTTTTGCCGCAGGAGGGCTCCATTTCGATTGGCGGCACCATCGTGAACAAAAAAAATCTTGACAGAATTCATAGGGTGGTTGGCCTGCTCTTTCAAAATCCGGATGACCAGCTCTTTACCGCAAGGCTCTATGATGATGTTGCTTTTGGGCCGGAGAATCTTGGAATGGATCGAGCCATGATGGCCACGCTGATAGAGGAGTGGCTCCGGGCGCTGAACCTCTGGGAGCTGCGAAACAAACCGCCCGGCCACCTGTCGCAGGGAGAAAAGCGCTTTGCGGCCTTTGCCTCAATACTGGTGATGCAGCCGGAGGTGATTGTGATGGATGAGCCGACGGCCGATCTTGACCCGAAAAACCGCAGAAAGCTGATCAACCTGGTCAACGCCCTCACGATGACAAAGGTGACGGTATCGCACGACCTCGACTTTGTCTGGGATATTTGCGAGAGGGTCTGCATCATGAATCAGGGTCGCATTGTAGAGGAGGGCCCGACCCGAGAGATTCTCAGCCAAAGGGAGCTGCTTGAAGCCAACAACCTTGAACTTCCGCTCCGACTTCAGCGATAGTTCTACACAGATCCCTCTATGCGCGACGTCAAAACCTCTGTCATCTTTTTGTCGGCAAGTTTGACGGTAATTTCGGCGGGATCACGAGCGGAGTTGACGTGAAAAACCACCACATCAAAAACATCGTTCATGCGCACAATGGCCGTCAGGTCGGCGATATGGCGGCTTATGCCGAGAAAACCGAGAGGAAGAAGGCATTTGACATGATAGGGATTGCTGAGAAAAATCCCATAAGACTGAACCTTCAGAACGCTGCCGGTGAAAATTGTTCCAACATCGGGCAGGGGAAGCGAAAAGAGAGGATCCTGGCCTGCAACCAACGCCTCAACACGCTGCGGGTCGCCCGGCCTGGGCTGTTCGATCCGCTCTTTGAGGAGTGCAAGGTCACAATAGGTGATGCCGGGTTCGACAAGCAACTCCCTTGCACTCAACCCCTGGGTAGAGTAGACCAGCACCTCTTTGCCCTTCGCTTTCAACGCCCTCAGCAGGGGGAGAAAATCACTGTCGCCACTGAAGAGGATGAAGGTGTCGTACTGATCGACGGCACTCAAGGCATCGACAACAAGTTCAACATCAAGATTGCCTTTCATGACAATGACTCCGGTCTCTTTGTTGACAATCCTTTTGACCGGTTTTGAGGTGATACGGTAGCCATGAGCCGTCAGCACCCGGGTGAATGCCGCATTTTCTTCAGAGACAGGTTCAGATGCAGGGACATAATAGTTTGCCTGCACCGAAGCATAAGCGGAGATGAAAAAGGCCATCAGACGTGAGAAGTCAATTTGCCACCCCAAATGGCGCTGCGTAAAAAAAAGGTTCGCTCCATCAATAAAAACAGCAGCACGCCCCATACTCACCTCAGCTCTTCTTTTTAGAAACAATGTTGACCGTCATCCCCTCATGAAACCCTTTTTCGGGAGTAAGGGCGACGGTGTCTCCTTTTTTAAGCCCCTGCAGCACCTCAACAAACGTCATGTCACTCGCCCCAGTGCGGATTGGCTGTTTTTTCAATTTGTCTTTTTCAATTTTCCAGACAAAACTTTGACGATTTTCTTCAACGATAGAGCTTTTTTTGACCAGAAGGGCATTCGGCCTGATATTGTAGATGATGTTTGCGGTTGCACTCATGCCCGCCTGAAGATCGGAGGCTGGATGCTGAAGGCGTAGATAAATTTTTGAAGTCTTCGTTATCCGGTCGGTCTGGGGCACAATACGCAAGACAATAGCCGAGAGCCGCTTATCGGGCCAGGCATCAAAGGCGACGGTTGCCGCCTGGCCGTTGCGTATGCGGGGAATATCGAGTTCATCAACCTCAACCGTAACCATGTAGCTTGAGGTATCGACCACGCGTGCAACGAGAGTGTTGGCCGCAACATAGTCGCCCTTCTTGACATTCTGCAAGGTGAGGATGCCTGCAAAGGGGGCGACCACTGTCAATTTTTTCAGGTCGTCCTCACGCATCTTCAACTGGAGGGCTTTCTGCTGAAGCAGCTCTTCGCCCTGGGTACTCATTTTTTCGGCCTCATCAAGCTCCTGACGCGATATGGCACCTTCAGCGAAGAGGCTCTCTTTGCGGGCACGACGACGCCTGTTGTCGCTCGTCTGGGCCTGCTGTTCGGCCAGGGCGGCCCTCGCTTCACGAAGGGCGAGTTGTGGCTGCGGGCTGCTGAATTGCAGGATTTTTTGGCCAGCACTGACCTGCTGCCCTTCGAACGCGCCTGCGTAACTGACTGTTCCTGACGATTCAGCACTGAGGTTAGCCACAGCATCGGCCTCAACAAACCCTGTGGCATAGATGGCCTGAACCAGCTCGGCATTGGTCACACGGGCGACCTCGATATCGACGGTGTTGCCCCTTGTCATTAAAAAAATGACCGTGGCCACAAAAAGCAGGGCAAGGGCAATGGTATACTTTGGAAGAAATTTTTGTAGGGGCTGCATTGGGCCTTGGTTATTATACATTCAACTTTGAGAAGTTACCTGTTTTGATCTTTTTATCCATTCCGATCTTGTTTTTTCCATAATTTTATCAATCTTTAAAAACATTTTCCTTTTCCCTCTCCTCCCGCACAAGGAGCCCCGGGATAAAAACCACTTAATCTACACCATCAATGGGCGATAATCAAAATATCCAGAAAAGCTTTCTTGAAACAGTAAAG
>CAILXB010000175.1 GCA_903838025.1 uncultured Chlorobiaceae bacterium | reverse complement strand
TTTTTGTTTAAATCGGTGCCTCATCCTTGAGTATGAGTGCATGAAAATGGAGGTAGTTTAATGGGTATAGTTATAATGGGTATAAACTTTTTGTTAATTGTTTTTGCGTCAGTTATTTTTTTTGCAGCGGGTTTTTTGATTGGGCGTTATTTTCTTGAACGGATTGGAACGACCAAGGTGCTTGAAGCCGAAGAGCGTGCGGTGCAGATTGTACAGGAGGCCCAGAAAGAGGCCAATGAGTATAAAGAACTTAAGGTTAGCGAGGTAAACCAGGAGTGGAAGAAGAAGCGACGGGAATTTGATCAGGAGGTGGTGATCAAAAACAACAAGTACACCCAGTTGCAGAAGCAGACACAGCAGAAGGAGGCTCAACTGAAAAAACAGAGCCAGGATGTGAAGGACATTGAGCGAAAACTTCAGGATCAGCGCAAGGAGATAGATATGACCATGGAATCAGTTTCCCTGCGTTCGCAGGAGCTGGAGCGGGTTATTGTTGAGCAGAACCAGCGCCTTGAGAGTATCAGTAACCTTCAGGCCGAAGAGGCACGTCAGATGCTGATGGACAATATGGTTGCAGAGGCCAAGAAGGAAGCGACTGAAACCATTCACCGGATTCATGAAGAGGCTGAGCAGCAAGCGGGGCGTCTGGCGGAAAAAACACTTTTAACCGCCATTCAGCGCATCTCTTTTGAACAGGCTACCGAAAATGCTCTCTCCGTTGTTCACATCCAGAGCGATGAACTTAAAGGGCGTATCATTGGCCGCGAAGGTCGCAATATCAAGGCTTTTGAAAATGCAACCGGTGTCGATATCATTGTTGATGATACTCCGGAGGTTGTTATTCTTTCCTGTTTTGATCCCTTGCGCCGTGAGCTTGCAAAGCTGACGCTCCAGAAACTTCTTGTAGATGGCATCATCCATCCCGTAGCGATTGAAAAAGCCTACGAAGATGCTAAAAAAGAGATTGATGATGTCATCATCAGTGCGGGTGAAGAGGCGCTTTCATCGCTGCAGATTTCGGATATGCCTGCCGATATTGTCTCGCTTATTGGCAAGATGAAATATCACACCGTCTACGGTCAGAACCTTTTGCAGCATAGTCGTGAGGTTGCCATGCTCGCAGGTCTTATGGCTGCAGAGCTCAAACTTGATACCCGGCTGGCCAAACGCGCCGGTCTTTTGCACGACATCGGCCTTGTGCTGCCCGAAAGCGACGAATCTCATGCAATCACCGGCATGAATTTCATCAAAAAATTCAACGAATCACACGTGGTACTTAACGCTATTGCCGCTCATCATGGTGATGTCGACAAAGAGTCTCCATTTGCTGATCTTGTTGATGCAGCCAACACCATTTCACTTTCGCGACCTGGTGCTCGTGGTGCGGTTACGGCTGATGGTAATGTAAAGCGCCTTGAGAGTCTTGAAGAGATCGCCAAAGGATTTCCAGGGGTTCTGAAAACCTATGCTTTGCAGGCAGGAAGGGAGATCAGGGTTATTGTTGAGGGCGATAATGTCAGCGACTCACAGGCAGATGTGCTTGCCCATGATATCGCTCACAAAATCGAATCTGAAGCGCAATATCCCGGCCAGATCAAAGTCTCCATTATCCGCGAAAAACGCTCGGTTGCCTACGCAAAATAGGCTGTTGTAAAAACGCAGGTCTGACATGACAAAAGGGCTCTCCGAAAAGGCGGCCCTTTTGCATTAGTAGAGGGAAAACTTAGAGTTGTCCTTTTGTTGACGGGATTTCTGTGCCGGTTATGGCAACTGCCGCCTTCATGGCATAGGCAAACGATTTGAAGAGAGCTTCGATTTTATGGTGAGTGTTTTCTCCCTCAAGGATTGAAAGGTGAATATTGGCCTTCAAGGTTGTGGCAAGCGAGACAAAGAAATGCTCCACCATCTCTGTTGAAAACCCATGAATGACTGGTCGGTTGAATTCTGCATGGAAGACGCACCAGCTTCTCCCGCCAAGGTCAAGGGCACAGCGTGCCAAAGCCTCATCCATTGGAATGATAGCCCAGCCGTAGCGTCCTATTCCCCGCTTGTCGCCAAGAGCCTCGGCAATGGTGCTCCCGAGTACGATGGCAATATCCTCAACTGTGTGATGATCATCCACCTCCAGATCTCCCTGGCATTCAAGTGCAAGATCAAACCCGGAGTGTTTGCAAAAATTGGTCAGCATGTGATCAAGAAAAGCTACCCCCGAATTGACTGAGCTCGCACCGGTGCCGTCAAGCGTCACGGTTGCGGTAATGATGGTCTCTTTTGTGGCTCTGCTCGCCGTTGCGCTGCGGGCCGCTACCCTGGTTTCTTCTGGCATTATGTGTGGTTTCGTTCAGTTCCGTTAATAAATTTGTTGCTATTTTTGCGCTATGCGGCAAACTCCGTTTGGATAGTTTTTAAAAGTTGCTAAATTAAGGCCTTCTTCACAGGAAGATACGATATTTGCAAATTTATTAAAGCGGCTGGAAATGCATGTTTTCATTGTCATTGTCGGTTTACTTGCATCAATTCTGCTGATAGGGGTCATTTTGTTGCAAAGCCCCAAGAGCGGTAGTGGCCTGACAGGCGGTATTGCAGGTCTTGGTACCGTTCAGACGCTTGGCGTAAGAAGGACTGGCGATTTTTTAAGCAAGATGACTGCGATTCTTGCCGGAGTTGTAATGGTGATCTGTTTTTTAGCCGAATTTACTCTTCCAGGCAGGTCAGTAAAAGGTGCTCCGGAAAGTATTCTGCAGCAGAATATTCCGGCATTGCCAGCGGTTCCGGCTCCAGCTCAAGCTCCGGTAAATACCGTGCCTGCAGCGCCTGAGCTTCCTCTGCTGCCAGTAAAATAGATTTTTCTGCACCCGTGGCTCAATGGTAGAGCAATTGACTCTTAATCAATGGGTTGGAGGTTCGAGTCCTCCCGGGTGCACCATAAAAATAAAGACTTACAGGTTTCGGCTTGTAGGTCTTTATTTTTTTTAGCCATTTTGAGGGCGTTTTGGAGGGTACTCGTCAACTCTCTACTCCTGTCCCTCCACTTTTCCTTTCAAATACGGTTATAAACAATGAGTTACTATCGGTTTAAATCTGGCAAAATTGCTTATACGAACGCAATTGATTCGTATATTTAAACTCGTTTGCATTGAACCGTTACCTCTTTCAGTTGTTGGCGATATCGAAGTACAGTTGCTTTTAATTTGAATAGCTCCAGGGGTTCTTTATTTATGAGGTAGCCGGTGGTGCTACAGAACAGAATACAATGAGTCAACGTCAGTGATGAAGACAGAACGGTACAGCATGGCATTTACAACAGGCGCTCTTTTTTATAGCGAATCGGTAGCCTTGGCCTTGTTGTTTTTTGAGTTGAACGACTGGGACTGTGTCAGAGACAAAGTTCTTTCTGAAAATTTGTTACAGTCAAGAACACTCAATTCGTCGAAGCGTCAATGCCGTGAAATTCTCTCAAGGTTGAAAACTCTTGAGCGAGGGGAGCTTGATTTGCTGATTTCCGGAAGCACTCAGGAGCAGAAATATCTTCTGTGGCTCGCTGTTTGTCGCCGCTATCGTTTTATTGCTGAGTTTGCGGAAGAGGTTATTCGAGAGCGATATATCGGCCTGAAGCATGACCTTCAATACGATGAGTTCGATTTTTTTTTCAATAAAAAGTCGGAATGGCATCCTGAACTTGAAGGGATCAAGCCGACTACCAGAAACAAGCTGCGTCAGGTCTTGTTCAAAATATTACGGGAAGCCGAACTTCTGACAGTCATGAACACCATCAACGCTTCAATGTTGAGTCAACAGTTTCTGGCAGCTATACCACGCCAGCAGCGCAAGGATGTTTTTCTCTTCCCGGTATTTGAATCCGATCTCAAGTGGAGTAGCCAATGATTCCTGATATCAGTCATTTGTTCAACGTCATTTCAAGTCGTCGTTTTTTGGAAAAAAAAGCGCTCAACGGTGAGATCCCCTTTTACGTCTGTGCATACTCCCCTCAAGAGGCGGTCGATATGGAGCGTCTTCAACGGCAGCTTCTTAACCGGCTTGAGCAGGCAGGTGTCAAGGTGTTGGATATTAACCTGTATGACCTCTCCATCGAGATACTCAAAGAGCGGGGAATCTGGGCGCAACTCCTCGATATGGAGAAATCCGTCTCCAAGGATCAGCTCAAAGAGTTGCTTCAGGGGGTATTGGATCCCGAAGCACACTTGGTACCTGCCATAGCCATAAAACTTGCGAAGAGTGATTTTGATGTCCTCTTTATTTCAGGTGTTGGAGCGGTGTTTCCTTATATCCGTTCGCACAACGTTTTGAATAATCTGCAGAGTACAGCCAAAGAAAAACCAACGCTTATGTTTTTTCCGGGCACCTATGAACACTGCCAGGAATCAGGCGCTTCACTTGATCTTTTTGGGAAGTTACATGACGACAAATACTATCGGGCTTTTGACATCTCTCATTGCGAAGCATAAACCAAAAATAACAGGATGATTCTTAAGAGCATTTTCAAAAAGCCGGTTGAACGCCCTATTGAAGGGGTCATCAAAGCGGATGATGAAGCAAGCCTTCGGCTTGAAATCGAAGAGTATGTCCTGACCGGTGAGGTTGAAAAACGTCTGAAGTTATTTCTTGATGCCTACATCAATTATGAAGGGGCCAATGGAGTTTGGATCTCAGGCTTTTTTGGTTCAGGCAAATCGCATTTGCTGAAGATACTTGCCATGCTTCTTGAAAATCGGGAGATAGATGGTGTGCGAACACTCGATCTCTTTCTCTCTAAAAATATTGATGACGTGATTTTTCGTGCCGATCTCAAGCGTGCGGTCGCCATTCCCTCCAAAAGCATTCTCTTCAATATCGACCAGAAAGCTGATGTAATCAGCAAATCGCAGTTTGATGCTCTGCTTGCTGTCTTTGTCAAGGTTTTCGATGAAATGTGCGGCTACTATGGAAAGCAGGGGCATATTGCCCAGTTTGAACGAGAGCTCGACAGCCGGGGCCTCTATAAAAAGTTCACAACAGCCTACCACGCTCATACCGGAAAAGAGTGGCAACAGGGGCGTGAGCAAGCACTGCTCGAATCGCAGAATATTGCTAAAGCATACGCCGAAGCTACCGGAGAGTCAGATGCTGTTGCTATAGGTATTCTCGATAAATACAGAAGTCAGTACCGGGTCTCCATTGAGGATTTTGCTGATCAGGTTAACGCCTATATCAACAAGCAATCACCCGGTTTTCGGCTGAACTTCTTTGTAGACGAGGTGGGGCAGTATATCGCCGAAAATGTCAAGCTGATGACCAACCTCCAAACCATTGCTGAAAGTCTTGCCACCAAAAGTCGAGGTCGAGCCTGGATCATTGTTACCTCCCAGAACGACATGAGCACGGTACTTGGTGAAATGAACCGTCAGCAGAGTAATGATTTCTCGAAAATCATGGGGCGCTTTGCAACAAAAATGCCATTGACCAGCACCGATGTAGCTGTGGTCATTCAGAAACGGCTTTTGGCCAAAACCGAAGAGGGAACAGAACTCGTTTCTGACCTCTACCACCGGGAGTCAAACAATTTCGGTACGCTTTTTAGTTTCACCGATGGAACACGCGATTACAAAAACTATAAGGACCGGGAGGAGTTCATTCAGAGCTATCCCTTTGTGCCCTATCAATTTGAACTCTTTCAGTCGGCCATTGAGAATCTTTCGCGGCACAATGCCTTTGAAGGCAAGCACAGCTCGGTTGGTGAGCGTTCGATGCTTGGTGTCTTCCAGCAGGTTGCCATGCAGATCAGCGGTTATGAGATTGGGCAACTGGCCTCTTTTGACCTGATGTTTGAAGGCATTCAAACGGCATTAAAGGCTCAGACGCAAAAAGCTGTTCTCGCAGCAGAGCGGCAACTGGGCAATGACTTCGCCTTAAAAGTGCTGAAAGCCCTTTTCCTTGTTAAATATGTCAAGGAGTTCAAGCCGTCACTCCGAAATCTGTGTGTTCTGATGTTCGATGGCTTCAGTCAGGAGTTGCCCCAATTGCGCAAGCATGTTGAAGAGGCGCTGAACTATCTGGAACAGCAGACCTACATCAAGCGGAATGGTGAACTCTACGAGTACCTCACCGACGAGGAAAAAGATATTGAAAAGGAGATCAAGAGCACGGAGGTTGAATCCACGGAAGTTGCCTCAGAGCTGGAAAAGATCGTGTTCGATCATGTCATCAAGCAGAGGAAGATCCGCTACGATAACAACGGGCCGGATTATCCCTATTCCAGAAAACTTGATGATCGTCTGCATGGCCGTGAATACGAGCTGACCATTCATGTGGTCACCCCATTCCATGAAAACGCCGAGAATGAGACGATTCTGAAGATGCAGAGCATGGGCCGAGATGAACTTCTGGTGTTAATGCCTCCAGACGATCGACTCATGCGCGATATCATCCTGTACAAACAGACCGAAAAGTATATCCGCCAAAATACTACGACAGCCCAGCAAGAGGCGGTCAGTCGTATCCTCACCAACAAAGGCGATCAGAACCGAGATCGATACAGGGAGTTGCAGTTGCGACTGCAAACCCTCCTTGGCCGGGCCAAACTTTTTGTGGGTGGCAGTGAGATTGAAATAGGCGGCGAAGATCCTCAAAGCAGGATCATCCGGGGCTTTCATCAACTGATTATACAGGCATATCCAAACCTTCGCATGTTGCGCGGCATTACTTATTCTGAAAACGATATTGCGGGTTGTCTCCGGCAAACTCAGGAGGCATTGTTCGGAACCGATCTTGCTTCATTGGCGGAATCAGAGCAGGAGGTGCTTGCCTTCATCCAGAGCAATAACCGGAGTGGCGTTCGCACAACACTGAAGCTCCTGCTTGAACGATTTGAGCGAAAACCAAATGGCTGGTACTATGCCGCCGTACTCTGTACCCTCGCCAAACTCTGTGCACGAGGAAAGGTTGAAGCCCGTTCAGAAAGCAATACCCTTGAAGATGACGAACTCGAAAAAGCTTTGCGCAATACGCACGGCAATGGCAATGTTATTCTGGTGCCACAGGCTGATTTTACCCCATCGCAGGTTCGCAACCTGAAAGAGTTTTATGAAGAGTTTTTTGACGCTTCTCCAGTTGCCAGTGAAGCCAAGTCTCTCAGCAGGGAAACCGGTGAAGCTCTTCAGAAATCAATGCTTGAACTGGCTCCATTTGCAGCACAAACTACGCTCTACCCGTTCCTGAATACGTTGCATCCGGTGCTTGAAAAGCTGAAATCGGTAAGCGGAAAACCCTATACATGGTACCTTACTGATTTCCTCAAAGAGGTTGACCCATTGCTTGACCTGAAGGAACAGGTTATCGACCCCATCCGCAAGTTTATGAGCGGCCAGCAAAAAACCATTTTTGACAGAGCACGGAAAATGGTAAGGGATCAGGAGCCGAATTTTGGCTACATACAGGGAGCTGAATCAGCGCTCCTCTCTAAGGCGCTGCTGGATCTGGAATGCTACAAGGGGAACCACATGCAGCAGGTGAAAACCCTGGTGGATAGCTTGCAGGAAAAGGTCGGGGCGCAAATTGAAGTCGAGATATCACAAGCCAAGACTGCGTCTCTCGCACTCAGGAGTCGTCTCATTGGTATGTCCGAGTTTCTTGCTCTTTCAATAGAGCAACAGGCCGATATCACTCAGCCATTCAACGAATTTACCCAAACCATTGAACGTCAAAAGCTGATCGCCGTGATTCGCGACATGCAGCGGCGCTTCGAGGAAACAGAGTATCAGCAACTCTTGTCCCGATTGACAGCCCTGTCGCAGCCAAAACAGCAACGACCAACTTCTGCGCAGACGTTTGAAACACCAAAGCAGCAGACAAGCGCATATCCACCTGTCACAGAAGCAACAGTAGAGTATATTCCGGGACGATCAATTAAAGTCTTCTTCGAGAAAGCCTGGCTAGCCGACGAGTCGGATGTTGACAGCTATCTGGCATCCATGCGGGAAGCATTACTTACAGAAATTCGCAGCGGGAAAAGAATTCAGATTTAGGAATGAAAAATGGATAAGCATAACAATGAAATCATTGAACTGATCAGCCAGGGAGAAACCCTGACAGTGGAATTCAAGAGCGATCTGAAAAGTCTGCCTGATCGTGATTTGTTGGCAGCAGTGGTTTCTCTGGCCAATACCGATGGAGGTGAACTCCTGCTCGGCGTTGAGGACGATGGCCAAATCACTGGTTTACATGCGAATCATCTCAATGTTTTGGGAATTCCTTCTCTGGTTGCAAACAAGACAAATCCAGCTCTCTCTATCAGAGTGGAGCGGCTTGAGTTGCAAGGCAAATCAATCGCCCGGATCAGTGTGCCGAAGTCGAGGCAACTGGTCTCAACCTCTGAGGGGCTTTTGCTTCGACGTCGTCTCAAGCTCGACGGAACACCGGAGGCAGTTCCTTTCTATCCTCATGAGTTTATACAACGCCAATCTTCTCTGGGATTGGTCGATCCCTCTGCCATGTTGATGGAACAGATTTCGGTTGATCAATTGGATCCACTTCAACGGTTTCGTCTTCGAAATGCCATCAAAAAATACGGGGGTGAACAATCCCTGTTTTCGCTGGCGGA